>RFIR01000234.1 GCA_003695135.1 Alphaproteobacteria bacterium
GGCCGGGCGCGCCCCGGCCGCCGTCACGCCGCCTGCGGGGCGAAGGCCGAGACATCCACCTCTCGGTCGCAGATCGCCGCGCGCACCGCCTCGTCATGGAAGATGCCGAGGATCGCGGCCCCGCGCGCCCTGGCCTCGGCGATCAGCGCCAGCACCACGCCGCGATTCTCCGGATCCAGGCTCGCCGTGGGCTCGTCGAGCAGAAGCGCCGGATAGGCATGCACGAAGCCGCGGGCGATGTTGACCCGCTGCTGTTCGCCGCCCGAGAAGGTGGTGGGCGAGAGCCCCCACAGCCGCTGCGGAATGTTGAGCCGCGCAAGCAGCGCCTCGGCCCGCGCCCGCGCCTCCGCCGCGCCGGTGCCGATCTGGCGCAGCGGCTCGGCCACCACCTCGAGGGTCGGCACCCGCGGCACCACGCGCAGGAACTGGCTGACATAACCCAATGTGCTGCGCCGCAACGCAAGGATCTGATGCGGCGAGGCGGTCACGATGTCGAGCCCGCCGACGCGGATCGAGCCAGACACCGCAAGATAGTTGCCATAGATCAGCCGCAGCAGCGTCGACTTGCCCACGCCCGACGGGCCGGTCAGGGCCACGCATTCGCCGGGGCGGACGTGAAGCTGCGCGCCTTCCAGCACCGGCAGCACCGTACCGCCCTGATTGTGCAGGACGAACCGCTTGGAAAGGCCTGCGACCTCGATCATGCGCGCCTCCCCCGCCTCACAGCCAGCCCCGTCGCCGGAAGAACCGATAGGTCCCGACCGCAGATGCCAGCATGAGCATGAGCGCGAAGGGATAGCCCCAGACCGTGTGCAGCTCGGGCATCCAGCGGAAGTTCATACCGTAGATCGACGCGATCAGCGTTGGTGGCATGAACACCACCGCCAGCACCGAGAAGATCTTGATGGTATCGTTCTGGGCGATGTTGATCATCCCCAGCGTGGCGTCGAGCATCAGACTGACCTTCTCGTTGAGGAAGGCCGAGTGTTCGGAGAGCGACTTCACGTCGCTCAGCTGGGTTCTGAGCGCCCGGCGCAGCCCCTTGTTATCCGTGCGTTCTTCCAGGATCTGTCCGAAAAAGCCCAGCGCCCGCTCGATGCTCAGCAGGCTGGCACCGATCTCGCCCAGAAGATCCCCCTTGCGCCCGATATCCTCCAGCAGGCCGCGCAGTTCCTCGCTGCTGCGCCGGCCGCCTTGCCGGCGAAAGACCCGCTTCGACACGCCCTCCAGATCGCCGCCGATCCGTTCCAGAATATCGGCCAGCCGATCGATGAACTCCGCCATCAGCCCCATCAGCACGCTGTCGGCGCTGGCACAGCCGAAGCCGGTCCCGCCCGCACGGCCGGGATAGGTCTCGAAGGGGCGCGGGGCGATGTGGCGGGTCGAAACCAGCCGGTCCCGCGTCAGCACGAAGGCGACCGGGCCGATGATGGGCTCGGCGGTCTCCGACAGCGCCGGCAGCACGATGGTCAGATAGGCCGCCTGCGCATCCTGATAGAGGCGGCTGGAGATCTCGATCTCCTCCATCTCCGCCCGCCCCGGCACCGGCGCCCCCAGCACCGCGGCCGCGCGGGCGCGTTCGTCCTCGTCGGGATCGGCGAGGTCGAGCCAGAGGGCGGAGTGCAGCGGCTCGTCCGGCGCAAGCCGGCGCAGCCCGCCCTTCTCGTGCACATAGCCGCTCAGCATGCGGGCGCTCCCCCTCTCATGCCTGCAGCACCGAGCTGACCAGCAGCTGGGTATAGGGGTGCTGGGGATCGTCGAGCACCTGATCGGTCAGCCCGGTCTCGACCACCCTGCCCTGCTTCATCACCATCAGCCGGTCGGCGAGCAGCCGGGTCACGGCCAGATCATGGGTGACGATGATCGCCGACAGGCCCAGCTCGCGCACCAACCCGCGCAACAGGTCGAGAAGCCGCGCCTGCACCGAGACGTCGAGCCCGCCGGTGGGCTCGTCCATCAGCGCCAGCCGCGGGCCGGTGACCAGATTGCGCGCGATCTGCAGCCGCTGCTGCATGCCGCCGGAAAAGGCCGCCGGGCGGTCGTCGATGCGGTCGGCGGCGATCTCGACCCGGCCCAGCCAGTCCAGCGCCGCGCCGCGGATGCGCCCGTAATGGCGCGCGCCCACCGCCATCAGCCGTTCGCCGACATTGCCGCCCGCGCTCACCCCCATGCGCAGACCGTCGCGCGGGTTCTGGTGCACGAAGGCCCAGTCGGTGCGGGCGAGCATGCGCCGCTCGGGCTCGGACATCCTCAGCACGTCGCGCGGGCCGTCGGTTCGGGTGTCGAAGATCACCTCGCCCGCATCCGGGGATAGAAGCCCGGCGAGACAGTTGAGCAGCGTGGTCTTGCCCGAACCCGACTCGCCCACCACCCCCAGCACCTCGCCGGGCCAGAGGGTGAAGGAGACATCAGCGCAGCCGATACGCGCGCCGTAGGATTTCGAGAGCTTGCGAACGTCGAGAAGCGGGGTCATGGCGCCATCTCCCCCGCCCCCTGCCGCCCCTCATGCCCCGCCGCGCGCCGCTTGCGGCAGTAATCGGTGTCCGAACAGACGAACATGCGCCCGCCCGCATCATCGACGATCACCTCGTCGAGATAGCTGTCGGTCGCCCCGCACAGCGCGCATTCGGCCTCGGCCCTGCCCGGCTCGAAGGGATGATCCTCGAAATCGAGGCTGACCACCTGCGTCCAGGGCGGGATGGCGTAGATGCGCTGCTCGCGCCCGGCCCCGAACAGCTGCAGCGCCGGGCAGTCGCCCAGCTTGGGATTGTCGAATTTCGGGATCGGCGAGGGGTCCATGACGTAACGCCCCTCCACCCTGACCGGGTAGGCATAGGCGGTGGCGATGTGGCCGTGCCGCGCGATGTCCTCGTAGAGCTTGACATGCATCAGCCCGTATTCCTGCAGGGCGTGCATCTTGCGGGTTTCGGTCTCGCGCGGCTCCAGAAAACGCAGGGGCTCCGGGATCGGCACCTGAAAGACGAGGATCTGGTCCTCGGTGAGCGGCTGTTCGGGGATGCGGTGGCGGGTCTGGATGATGGTCGCCCGCTCCGTCTCTTCCGTCGTCTCCACCCCGGCCACGCGCTGGAAGAAGCGGCGGATCGAAACGGCATTGGTGGTATCGTCGGCCCCCTGATCGATCACCTTCAGCCGGTCTGCAGGCGTCAGGCAGGCGGCGGTGACCTGCACCCCGCCCGTGCCCCAGCCATAGGGCATCGGCATCTCGCGGCTGGCAAACGGCACCTGATAGCCGGGGATCGCCACCGCCTTCAGCAATGCGCGGCGGATCATGCGTTTGGTCTGCTCGTCGAGATAGGCGAAATTGTACCCGGTCACGGTCTTGCCCAATCGCCGGCCTCACTCCGCCCAAAAAACCCGGCATTCAGGCCGCGTACGGTCAGGAGTGGAGTAGGTGTCGTGTGGAGTTCCGTCGTTACCGTCGTCGTTTCGCTGGTCGCATTGGCGATCGTCATCCTGCTGGTCATCGAGTTCGCGCCCAAGATGTCGCGGCCGAAGACCAGAGTCCGCCTCGGCAGCTCTGCGGACAAGAACTCGGAAACGGCTTCGGCCCTTCGCCGCAACTGAGCCGGCCGGTTCCGGAAGCCTGCATCCCGTCCTTCATTCCGCCGCCGCCTCGCTGCCCGCCGCAGCGTCCCGCCTCAGCCTGCGGACAAGTTCCAGTTCGGACTGGAAGTCGACATAGTGCGGCAGCTTGATGTGCTCGACAAAGCCCGAGGCCTGGATGTTGTCGCAATGGCTCAGCACGAATTCCTCGTGCTGGGCCGGAGCGCCGGTGTCCTCCTCGCCCAGCTCGCGCCAGCGCAGGGCGCGGTCCACCAGCGCCATGGCGATCGCCTTGCGCTCGGCGTGGCCGAAGGCAAGGCCATAGCCGCGGGTAAACTGCGCCGGCTCGGTCTTCGAGCCGGTGAACTGGTTGACCGTCTCGCATTCGGTCAGCTCGATCTCGGCGATCTCCACCGCAAATCCCAGCTCGGGAATGTCGAGCACCACCGCCACCATGCCGACCCGCAGCTCGCCGACGAAGGGGTGGTTGCGGCCATAGCCGCGCTGGGTTGAATAGGCGAGGCCGAGCAGGAAGCCCTCGTCGCCGCGGGCGAGCGCCTGCAGGCGCAGCGCGCGTTCGGCCGGCAGTTCCAGCGGCGCGCGGGTCAGATCGGGGGGCCGTGCCTCGCCGGCCGGTTCGGTCTGGATCAGCCCCTCGCGGCCGAGAAACCCGGTGACATGCGGGCATTCGGGCGCGAGCGGCTGCGCCTCGGGCGCCGGCGGGGTGTCGCCCTCGGCCAGCAGCCGGAACTCCAGCAGCCGGTGCGTGTAGTCGAAGGTCGGTCCGAGGATCTGCCCGCCGGGCACATCCTTGAAGATGGCCGAGATGCGGCGGATGCAGGCCATGCGCGCGGTCTCGACCGGCCTTGAATGGCCGAAGCGCGGCAGGGTGGTGCGATAGGCGCGGATCAAAAAGATCGCCTCGATCAGGTCGCCGCGCGCCTGCTTGATCGCCAGCGCGGCTAGATCGGGATCGTAGAGCGAGCCCTCCGCCATCACCCGCGCCGTGGCCAGCGCCAGCTTCGCGCGGATCTGGGCGGTGGACAGCTCCGGCAGTGCCGGATCGCCGCGCCGGGATTCGGCCAGCCAGGCATGGGCGTTCCCGATGGCGCGCTCTCCGCCCTTGACCGCGACATACATCGCTCAGCCCTCCACCCGTGTCGTGCGCGGCAGCGCGGCCAGCCGGTCGCCGGCACAGAAGAAGAAATCGAGCCCCTGCGGGAACAGCGCGGCGTTGCGCTGGAACGCCACCGTTTCGGGCAGAGACAGATGCGCCCGCTCCCGGATGCCGGGGCCGGACAGCGCCGGCCCGTCGCCCGACAGATGGTCCATCAGCACGATCAGCGTGGCCGAACGGTCGGGATAGTCCGGGGTGCCGATGGCGAAATCGTCGATCGGCGCCAGCGCCTGCCAGGCGCCGATGCCGAAGGCTGCCTGCCCGCGATCTTCGGCAATCGGCGCGCCGGTGTGAAAGGTGAGCCATGCGGCGAGGCTGTCGGTGGCCAGATCGGGCGCGAGCCAGAGCGGGGTGTCGGGATCGCAAAGCGTCAGCGCCAGCACCCCGGCGGCAACGGGCAGCGGCGCGGGCGGCGCGACCCCGGTCACGCGAAAGATGTGCCCCGGCCGCGCCATCGCCTGCAACGCGGCGCGAAAGGCCTGCGCCGCCTCCACCGGCGCATCGGCGAACCCCCCTGTCAGCGCCGCGGCGCCGGTCACTTGTCCTCTCCCCGCACCATGGTGAAGAAATCGACCCTGGTTGCCGCCGCCTTGCGCGCCAGCCGCGCGCGCCTGTCATCGGCCGCGCGGCGCATCGGCTCCAGCACCGCGGTGGCGACGGCATCGGCCTCGGCGCCCTGCATCAGCGCGTCGCACAGCGCGGCGATGCGCGCCTTTTCCCTGTCGCGCCCCGGAACATAGGCATGGCCCACCCGGCCATCGGCCAGCTTCAGCGCGCAGCGCGTCACCGTCATCTCGCCCAGATTGAACGGCGCGCCGGTGCCGCCGGCCCGGCCCTGCACCATCACCGCGCCGATCTCGGGCCGGCGCAGCCAGTCGAACTCCGGCGCGAGCCCCAGCGCGTCGAACGCCGCCGCCAGCGCCCCGGCATCGGCCTTTGCCAGCACCGACATCCATTCGGCGCGCGCGGCCTGTGAAGCGGCTTCGGGCATGGGCGCGATCTCCTGGACAACTAGACAACTTCCTAGCATCGGGGTTAGCCTCGCCGCAAGATGCAAGACAGGATGAACCGATGACCACCGCCGCGGCAGAGGCGGAGATGCGCCGCGAGCCGGTGTGGCGGCAGATCTATCTGGCGCTGAGCGACGATATCGCCTGCGGCCGCTATCGCTCCGGCGACCGCCTGCCCAGCGAGGCGGCGCTGGCCGCGCGCTTCGGCGTCAACCGCCACACCCTGCGCCGGGCGCTGGCGCAGCTGCGCGCCGAAGGTGCGGTGCATGTGCGGCGCGGGGCGGGTGCCACGGTCAGCGCGCCGCCGGTGCGCTACACGCTGGGCCTGCGCACAAGGTTTCGCGACAACATCGCGCGTTCGGGGCGGTTGGGGCACAGGAAGATGCTGCGCATGGAGACGCTGCGCGCCGATGCCGAACAGGCGGAGCTTCTGGCGCTGGCGCCGGGCGCGGCGGTCCATGTCGCCGAGAGCATCGGATTCGCCGATAATGTGCCGATCTCGCACGCCGTCTCGGTGTTTCCCGCCGCGCGCTTTCCCGAGCTTGCCCGCCACCTCGCTGAACATCCCTCGGTCTCATACGCCTTTGGCAAGGCCGGGCTGGCCGACTATGCCCGGGCCTGGACCCGGCTGCGCGCGGGGCTCGCCAATGCGCTGCAGGCGCGCCATCTGCGCATCGAACCGGGCACGCCGGTGCTGCTGACCCGTTCGCTCAATGTCGATCCCGCCGGCCAGCCGGTCGAATACGGCCGCAGCTGCTTCGCCGCCGACCGGGTGGAGATGGCGGTGGATGCGGGGACGCCCACCCCCGCCGGGATCGGCTAGGCGCGTCCCTCGCAGCCGGTACCGCCGGGCCGTTCAACCCGGCCTGCGCGCGACCAGGAACAGCGCCGCCCGGCGGCGGGGCAGCCAGCGCCGCTCGATGACGAAGCCGGCGCGGGTCATGCTGTCTTCCAGCTCGCGCGCGGTGAACACCCGGACCAGCGGCAGCAGGCCCAGCGCCCGGCCGATAGGCCCGATCAGCCTGAAGATGCGCAGCCAGTCGCCAAGGCAGGCGGTGCTGGAGACGAAAACGCCGCCGGGCTTCAGCAGCCGGTACGCATCGGCGATGGCGGCATCGCGATGCGCGACCAGATGGAGGATGCTGAGACCGAGGATCGCGTCGAAGCCTTCGGCCGGGCGCGGGATCTCTTCCAGCACCGCCTGCCGGAAGGTCACGTTGCCGACGGATTTCTCCCGGGCCTTGGCCTCGGCGATCCTCAGCATTTGCGCCGAAATGTCGGTGGCAAGGATGTGCTTCACGAAGGGCGCGTGTTCCAGCGCGGTGGAGCCGGTGCCGCAGCCGAACTCCAGCACCTCCATCCCGGGCCGAAGGTAACCCTGCGTGATGCGCAGCTTCTCGCGATAGGCCGCCTCGTCGGCAACCGGGGACCGGGCATAGCGGGCGGCGATTCGATCCCAGAATTTCGCGGATGGGCGCATGGCGGCTGGCTCAAGGACTGTCATCGGAGTTTCCGTTCTTCCAGGGGTTTCATGGGCGCCGCGGCGCTGCAAGCTGCGACAGTGGATTTAACCCTGCGAAATTCGAATGTGTATTGACGAAATTCGCCTGTTCTATATGCAATTTTGCATGGATTGGCGATCGATCAGATTTGACTGGAACCGGGCCCGCGCCTTTCTGGTCACCGCCGAGGAAGGCTCGCTGTCGGCCGCGGCGCGGGCGCTGGGCCTGACCCAGCCCACGCTCGGCCGGCAGATCGGCGCGCTGGAGGCGGAGCTGGACGTTCTTCTGTTCGAGCGCGTCGGCCGCGGCCTGCGGCTGACCGCGCCCGGGCTGGAACTGGTCGAGCACGCAAGGGCGATGGGTGCGGCGGCAAGCCGGCTGTCCCTGGCCGCCTCGGGTCAGGCGCAGAGCCTCGAAGGCACGGTGCGCATCACCGCCAGCGAGGCCACGGCGGTATTCGACCTGCCCCCGATCCTGAGCCGGTTGCGCGAGACCGAGCCCGGCATCACCATCGAGGTCGTCGCGCGGAACGATCTGAGCGATCTTCGCCGCCGCGAGGCCGACATAGCGCTGCGCAACGCCCGGCCCACCGATCCCGATCTGATCGCGCGCCTGCTGGGGGAAAGCCGGGCGCATCTTTACGCCGCCACGAGCTATCTCGACCGGATCGGACCGCTGGATGGGCCGGGCGCGATGGCCAGGGCGCATTTCATCGGTTTCGAGGAGAACGAGCCGTTTCTCGACGGGCTCAATGCGCTGGGTCTCGGCCTGACGCCGGCAAATTTCGTCGCCCTGTCGGCCTGCCACCCGGTGCACTGGGCGATGGTCAGGGCCGGGCTCGGCATCGGCGTGATGACCGAGCGCGTCGGTGATGCCGAACCGGGCATCCGCCGCGCCGCGCCGTGGCTGGAGCCGTTCCGGTTTCCGGTCTGGCTGGTGACCCATCGCGAGCTGAACACCAGCCGCCGGATCCGGCGCGTCTTCGACTTTCTCGCAGACGAGGTCGCGGCGGTGCTGGCATCGGAAGGCACGCCGGCGCAGCCGTCTTGATCGCGACCGGGGCAGAGACTAGGAATGGCCCGCAATCGGAGCGGTACGCCACACCATCCGAACGCGTCCCGCAACAGGTTCGACAGGGTACAGGCAGATGCGATCCGCACGCCACGGGCTGACGATCTGCGCCGTTCTGGTTCTGGCCCTGCCGGTGCTGCTGGCGGGTCTGCCGCCGGCACCAGCCGCGCAGTCGGCGCCCGAATCTCGCATGCCGCGCCATCCCGGCCAGCCGATCCTGATCGGCGATCCCGCGGCGCCGGAGCGGATGCGGCTGTTCCTGATCTATTCCGACTATGCGGGGGGCGCGCGCAAGCTGTTCCTCGCCCTGACCGGTTACAGCCCGGAATATGCGCGGCGCGCTGTATCCGACCCGGTCGACGACGGCCGCGTTGCGGTGGAGCTGTTTCCCGCCTATCGCACGCGCGCCGATCTCTGGGTCGACATGGCCGCGCGCTGCAGCTCCGACTATGTCGCCGCGATGCAGGCGCTGCTGGTGGAAAAGGAACGCTGGTCGGACCATCCCGACACGCATGGCGAGAGGGTGCGGGTCGCGCCGGCCGAGGCCATCGCCGCGATCCGCGACATTCTGGTGCCGGAACGGATGACGGCCGAACGGTTCGAGACCTGTGTCTATGACAAGGGAATGGCCCGGGACCTGCTGCACGGTCTGGCTCTGCTGAAGAAGCAGTATCCGGTCACCGACAACGTCGCCGTGATCCGCGGCACCGTCGCCGAGGGCTGGCTCAACATCGTCGGGCTGATGGCGAAGACCTATCGGTAGGAGGACTCGCACGCCGGGCGGACGGTCTCGCCCGATGGCAACATGCGGAAAACCCCGCATTTCGGTGCATGGGTGCGCCATGAATGCGCACCCTACCGGGCCCGTGTGCCGCGCCGGGACACCCGTGGCTGCAGCCGGTTGGCCAAAGCCGTGTCGGGCAAAGGGTTGCAACGACCCCCTGCGAAACCCGGCCAGGGGCGGATAGCCTGAATGTGCAAGGTTCTGGTGCAACCAAGATCGCGTGCGTGTGAAATAGTTACAAGAGATAACTGCGAAACCCGGTTGCCAGCGAATGCCCGGATTGCACATGCTTTGCAGAGATCACGATTGCGTTAACGTAAATTAATTTGGAGAGACCCCGGCAAAACTCCGGCATGATTGCAAACCGCTGAATCTGCCCGGTTTTCGGCCATTATGGTCGCGCGCATATAAAGTAAATTAAAAGTAATTCCACATTCAATATTTAACAATCAACAGTGAAAACAAGAAGAGCGCACGTGGCGCCACAATTTCGTGGCGCCCGCGCGGAACGCTCGGGTCTGGCTGGTTGAGTTTTGCAGGGGTCTCTATTAATCAACAGTGAAATCAAGAAGAACGCTTATGGCGTCAGAATTTCGTGGCACCGAAGCGGAACGCTCGGGTCCGGCCAGCCACGTCGTGTCGGGGACACCGTACGGGGGAAAAGGCCGCAAACCGCGGCAGTACCGCGCCGCCGCCCGCCGGCTCACATCCCGCGTTCGGCCAGCACCTTGCGCGCGGCGCGGAAGCATTCCAGCGCCTGTGGCACCCCGCAATAGATGCCGACCACATGGATGATGGCGCGGATCTCCTCCTTGCTCACACGGTTGTTGAGCGCGCCACGGCAATGGGTCTCCCATTCGGTCATCTTGCCCAGCGCCCCGAGCATGGCGAGGTTCATCATCGAGCGGGTCTTGGCGTCGATGGTGTCGTCACCCCAGCCGAAGCCCCAGCACCAGGCGGTCATCGCCTCCTGAAACGGCCGGGTGAAGTCATCCGCGGCGGCGAGGCTGTGATCGACATATTCCGCGCCCAGCGTCGCCCGGCGCCGCTCCAGCCCCTTCTCGAACAGATCCTCGTCGAACAGCTCAGCCATCTGCATCTCCCTGTGGCATCGTTTCGCGTAACCGGCCCGAGAGCACGCGGGCACGGGCGCCGTCTTCCTCCGCCATGTCCTTCGCGTCGAGACGGTCGATGCGCAAGCCCTGATGCTGGTAGACCGGCGATCCGGCCGCAGCCATTCCGCGCAGCCGGGCGGCAAGGGCACGCTTCTTTCTCACCTGATGCGGCTGGCAGTCGTCGAGCGTGCGCGGGTCGATCCCGGCATCCGCCTGCAGCGCTCCGGCCGCGAGCGCCGAACGGAACAGCGCCTCGCCGCGGCTCGTCCGGGTGATCACGCCGTTGAAGCCGGCATCCTCGCCCGCGGGCACGCCGCCGGGCCAGAGATCGGCCGCCGCGATGTCGGCCGCCTCGCCCAGCGCATCGGGGCAGATCTTGCAGCGGGTCTGGATGCGCCAGCCGGTCTCGTCGGCCCAGGCCTCGTTGTAGCTCATCTCGAAGGCGCGCCCGTCGCGGGTCTCGATGCGGGTCCGCCCCGGATTGCCGAAGCCGCGATAGCGCAGGAGGGCAAGCTCGTCCTCCGCCACGCCGAACGCATCGAGCATCTGGCGCGATTTGCCCAGATCCGAGGCGCCGCCGCAGACCATGACCAGCAGCGCCACCAGATTCTTCGCCAGCGCCGGATCGGCCTTCGCGCGCTCGCGCACCGCACCGGCATCGCAGGGCTTGGCGATGACGGCAAAGGGCTGGCCGCGTGCCACCGCCGCGCCCAGCCCGGCCAGCGTATCGGTGGGCCCGTAGCGCGAGCCCGCGCGGCGGATCACTGCCTCGGGCGTGTCGCTGAGACACCAGCGGCTGCGCATGGGGCGGTCGGGATCGGCCTCGCAATGCAGGATGAAGGCGGCCGCACCGGTGCGGACGAGATGCGCGCCCAGCGCGGTCAGCACGCCACCGGTGGCGGCGCGAAAGCGGATTTCGGGATCGCCGGCCCAGGCGCGCTGCATGCGGTGGTAGCCGCCCCAGATGTCGTCGTTCTCGGGTGTCGCCTCGTCATGCGGGCGGGAGACCGCGCCCGGGCAGGCAGCAAGGATCGCCGCCTCATCGGCGGGGCCGATGCGCGCCGGTCGCAGCCGGCCCTCCGCCGTCCAAGCCATGCGGAACCCGCCCGGGGCGAGCGCCGCGCAGAGCCCGCAGCCGATGCAGAGCCCGGCCTCCACCACCTCGGCGACGGTTTCGGGATGCCGCATGGTTCAAACCAATTCGTGCCGGATCGGGTTCGCCCGCCCGTGGCGCGCAGCGACACGGGGCTGCGCCCGCCCGCCCCACAGGCGGGCGCATTCGCGCCCACCCGGGCGGTCGCACGCCCTTGCGTTGTTGCCCGGAGTCAATCGGTCCGATCGTGACATTTCCTAGCGCTCCTTCGCCAGCACCGCCATGAGCGACTCTTCAATCTGGCCGGCGCAATAGATCGGCTTGCTGTCCTGCCATTTCGCGCGCAGCATGGCGATGCGCGGCAGATCGGCGATGCGGTCGGCGAGCCCCTCCACGGTCGGCGCAT
Source organism: Alphaproteobacteria bacterium (assembly GCA_003695135.1). Classification (GTDB taxonomy): domain Bacteria; phylum Pseudomonadota; class Alphaproteobacteria; order Rhodobacterales; family Rhodobacteraceae; genus J013. The sequence goes on from RFIR01000234.1 coordinate 11,723, forward strand.
GGCTGTGCAGGAGCCTCCGCAGCCCCGGCAGCCGGTCGATCATGGTATGCCACACCGCGCCGAGGCAGAGATCGGCCGTCCCCGGCGCCTCGCCGCCGAACAGGAAGCCGGCATCGCGGCTCACCCCGTTTTCCGCCGCCATGCGCTCATGCAGCTGCATCCACAGCGCCAGCCGCTGGTCGCGGAACGCCGCCCAGCTCGCCCGGTCCCACATCAGCGCACCATGATAGCGGGTGATCTCGAGGAGGATGTCGGAGAGATCGCAGATCAGTCGCAGGCTCTGATCGGGCTCGCGCGTCAGGCCGAAGCGGCGCCCGAGATAGATCGCGATGGCCGGCATCTGGCTGAGCCACACGCCTTGGCCCCGGTCATGCAGCAGCGGCGGGGCAAGAAACGGATAGGGCTTGTCGGCCGGGGCGCGGTCCTTCAGCGCCGCCACCGTCGCCGCATCCGCCTCGTCCCAGTCGGCGCCGTGATGGGCGAGGATGAAGCGGATCGGGTGGCCGCGAAACGGGATCGGCCAGTAATGGAGGGTGAATTCGGGCATCGCTTCCTCACGGAATCAGCCGGTGGGCGTGGAGCCGATCGTAATGCGGTTTCATCCGCCGATACACCTGCCGGACGCGTTCCGGGGCGTCTTCGATCCCGTGCATCGGCCTCGGTCCCTTCCGGTTTCGGGGGCGAGGGGCCAGCCCCTCGCGCTCCCCGGAGTATTTCGGCCAAGAAGAAGTCACGAATGCAGGGCCCACGTCTTCCGTGCCGGCCCTCCCCGACATGGATGCCCGGCGCGTGCCGGCGGGCGTGAAAGCGCTCGACCCGTTCCACGATTCCCGGGCTCGCCACCGCGACCACGAAGCTCGGCGGCGTCTCGAGCAGCGCGACGGTCTAGACCGAGAAGAGGAAGAACTGCGGCGTGTCGGCGGCCAGTACGAAGCCGTGGTCGGCACCGCGGATGACCGGCGAGGTGCGCGAATCGGAGATACCGATCACCTGCGCCCCTGCTCGCGCGCCAGCTCGACCGCGAACTGCCGGTGATCCGCAACGATGCGCATGTCTCGGGCCATGTCCGCATGGAGCAGAAGCGCGGGCTGATCGGCATCCAGGAGAAGGCCAACCCCAACACGGTGTGGCAGGATCACTGCCCGTGGGAGGCGGAAAACGCGCTGTTCGCCGCCGATGACGACCGGGTCCTGCCATGGCCGGAGGCGGCGCTGGAACGGATGCCGGTGCTGGCAGAGCGCGGCATCTGCCGCCTGGTGCATGGCGCCGCCGAGGCCCATGCCAGCCGAAACGCGGCAGGGTTGATGGGCATATCGAGCTTCGCCGAGATCGAGGTGACGGGCCCCGGCGCCGGCACCTTCCTCGATGCGCTGGCCCCCAACCGGCTGTCGCGCGAAGGCCGCACCGCGCTCGAGCTCATCATCCACGGCCAGCCCCGCCCGGGGCGGGTGCTGGTCGAACCTGCATTCGATCCGCATTCGCTGCGCCCGCGCGCAGACACCCCCCTCGCGGTCTTCTATGGTTGACAAATATCCCGGGGGGAGGCCGTAGGCCGGGGGCAGAGCGCCCCGACCGTGATGAGAGGAGGAAAACCGGCATGACCGAGATCCCGAAGACGATGCGCGCGATGGTGCTCACCGGCCATGGCGGGCTGGACAAATATGAATGGCACGAGGACTGGCCGGTGCCGGAACCGGACCCCGATCAGGTGCTGATCCGGGTCGCGGCCTGCGGCCTCAACAACACCGATGTCAACACCCGCACCGGCTGGTACGCCAGGGAGGTGCGCGAGGCGACCTCGGGCGAGGGTTACGGCGAGATCGAGAGCGGCACCTGGGGGGGCTCGGGCATCAGCTTCCCGCGCATCCAGGGCGCCGATGTCTGCGGCCGTGTCGTCGCGGTGGGCGCCAATGTCGATCCCGCGCTCATCGGCAAGCGGGTGATCACCGACAACTGGCTTCGCGACTGGTCCGACCCGCTCAACCGCGAGAAGGCGCGCTATTTCGGCTCCGAGGCCGATGGCGGCTTTGCCGAATACACCGTGATCGACCACCGCAATGTCGGCGTGGTCGACTGCGATCTCTCCGATGCCGAACTCGCCACCTTCTCCTGCTCATACACCACCGCCGAGGGCATGCTGTCGCGCGCCGGTGTCGGCAGGGGCGAGCGGGTGCTGATCACTGGCGCCTCGGGCGGGGTCGGCTCGGCGCTGATCCAGCTTGCGGGTCGCCGCGGAGCGATCACCATCGCGCTGGCCTCGCCGGCCAAGCATGCGCAGGTGGCGGAGCTGAAGCCCGCGCACATCCTCGACCGCGCGCCGGCCGATCTTGCCGCCGCCCTGCACGGGGCCACCGGCCATGACAGGGTCGATGTGGTGGCCGACATCGTCGGCGGCCCGTATTTCGCGACCCTGCTCGATCAGCTGGTGCGCGGCGGGCGCTACGTCACCTCCGGCGCCATTGCCGGGCCGATCGTCGAGCTTGACCTGCGCACGCTCTATCTCAATGATCTGCAGATGCACGGCTCCACCGTGGTCGAACCGCATATCTTCCGCGATCTTGTCTCCTATATCGAGCGCGGCGAGATCCGCCCCGTGCTCGCCGCCACCTATCCCCTTGAGAAGCTGCGCGAGGCCCAGACCGCCTTCATCGAGAAGAAGCACACCGGCAATATCGTGGTGGTGCCGTGACGCTGCAGGCACTGGCGGACTGACGTGAGAATCACCCGCATCACCGTCTTCCGCCGGGACCAGCCGCGGACCGCGCCCTGCCCGAGGCGCCCGGTCTCGGAATCGTGCCCGACCGCGCATTTCTCGGCCAGCCGGATGTGATCCTCGAGCAGCGGCGCCCGCACCGTCCCTGCCCTCGGCTGGCTCTTCTTCTTGGGCAAAATACTCCGGGGGAGCGCGAGGGGGCAGCGCCCCCTCGCCC
>RFIR01000235.1 GCA_003695135.1 Alphaproteobacteria bacterium
ATGGGCGGGGTAGAGCCAGCCCTCGCCGGCATCGATGCCGGTATCGCCGATATCGAGCAGCTTCCCCTCGGCGAGCAGCTTGGGGTAGAACTCGCCCATGTTGTTGTCCCAGACCTCGAGGCTGGCGGTCAGATTGCCATCGGCGATCGCCGTGCCCGCGCCGAGATAGCCGGCGGTGATGTATTCGACCTTGTAGCCCATCTCCTGCAGGGCGCTGCCGATGATCCTCGTGGTGATGTGCTGTCCGGTCCATTCGTGGATCGCCAGCCGGATCGGTTCATCCACCGCGCCCAGTTCGGCCGCCTGCACAGCCGGTGCCGATGCGATCATGGCGGCCAGCCCGGCCGCGATCAGCCCGCGGCGCAGCGGATCGGGATGTCGTTTCGTCATGTCTTCCCCCTGTCTTGGTTCATCTTGATGTAGCCGAGTTTTCCCGCTTGGGGGCGGCTTTGTCGAATCATAATCAGCGCCCGACCGGCAGAGAGGCGCTAAATTTCCGGCCAGGGCGACGGCAGAGGGAGAAGAACGATGCGATTTCAGGCCACGAGAGTTCTGGTCACCGGCGGCAGCCGCGGCATTGGCGCGGCCATCGTGCGCGCCTTTTGCGCCGAGGGGGCGCGGGTGGCGGTTGGTGCGCGCAGCATGGCCTCCATCGAGCGCTTCATCGCCGCGCATGGTAATGAGGGGCTGATCCCGGCGCCCGGCGATGTCGGCGACCGGGACGCCTGCCGGCAGATGGTCCATGACGCGATCGCGGCGCTGGGCGGGCTCGATGTGCTGGTCAATGCCGCCGGCGTCTACTGGGAAGCCGCGCCTGAAGCCATCGATGCCGAGCATTGGGACCGGACGATCGCCATCAATCTAAGCGGGCCGTTCCACTGCATCCAGGCGGCCCTGCCGGCGCTGCGCGAATCACGGGGCAATGTGGTCAGCATCGCGTCGGATGCGGGACTGGCCGGTATGGCCGGGGCGGCGGCCTATTGCGCGGCCAAGGGCGGGCTCGTGAACCTGACCCGGGCGCTGGCGCTCGATCTGGTGCCCGATGTGCGGGTGAACTGCGTCTGCCCGGGCAATGTCGATACCGAGATGTTGGCCGAGGCCGGCGCGGCCTCGGGCGATCCGGTTGCCTATCGCGCCTGGGCCGAGCGCTACGCGCCGATGGGCCGGATGGCGCGTCCGCAGGAGATCGCCGCCGCGGTACTCTATCTCGCCGGCCCCGATGCCGGCTTCGTCACCGGTGCCGCACTGGCCATCGATGGCGGACGCACGGCCGGGCCGAGCCGGAGCTGAATGCGCTTCAAGCGGATGTGGAGGGAGCATGAGTTTCCGCGAGGACGATGATCGCGGGCGCGGCAATTGGAGGGTGTCGGCTTCAATCGGCCCCACCCGCCCGTGGCGTGAGGGCCGACACTTGGCTGCGCACGTTCGGCCGCGCACTCGCACGCATGGCGTTCGCGGCCTCACCCGCCATGGCCGGCGCATAACCTTGCCGGGCGCGGCGCGCGCGGCCCCCGCGACGGAAAACGCCAGACCCCATCGCCTTGCGCGGGCGCCGCGCAATGCGGCGCCGGCGGCACTTGCACCTGTTTTCACGTTTGACTGGAAGAGATCCCTGCGAAACCCCGCCTGGCGGGGATCTGCCTTCGTTCGCCTTCAGCGCGACAAGACCCCTCCGCCCCGCGCGGGCGCAGACCTCACCGCTGCTGACGGCGGTGGCGGCCCGGGGTATTCGCGGCGGGCCGCCGGGGGCGGTGCCGCTCCCCTAGACCAGCCTGCTCTGCTCGACCGCGGCGCGGACGAAATCGGCAAACAGCGGATGCGGCGCCAGCGGGCGCGACTGCAGCTCGGGGTGGAACTGCACGCCGATGAACCAGGGGTGGTCGGGGATCTCGAGGATCTCGGGCAGCTTGCCGTCAGGCGAGAGGCCGGAAAAGACGATGCCATGCGCCTCCAGCCGGTCGCGATAGCTGATGTCGACCTCGAAGCGGTGGCGATGGCGTTCGGAGATCTCGGTGCTGCCATAGATGGAGGCCACCCGGCTGCCGGGGCGCAGAAGCGCGCGATAGGCACCCAGCCGCATGGTGCCGCCCTTGGCGTCCTCCAGCTCGCGGCGCACCGTCTCGTTGCCCGACACCCACTGCTTCATGTGATAGACGACGTGCTCGTAGCGCTTCTCGCCCGCCTCGACGTCGAATTCCTCCGAACCCGCCCTGGCGAGGCCGGCGAGGTTTCTCAGCGCCTCGATCACCGCCATCTGCATGCCCAGACAGATGCCGAGATAGGGCACCTTGCGTTCGCGCGCGAACTGGGCGGCACGGATCATGCCTTCGGTGCCGCGCTCGCCGAACCCGCCCGGCACGAGGATGGCGTTGAGGTTCTCCAGATAGGGGGCGGGGTCCTCGCGCTCGAAGATCTCGGCGTCGATCCACTGAGCCTCGACCCGGACCCGGTTGGCGATACCGCCATGGGTCAGTGCCTCGGCAATGGACTTGTAGGCATCCTCCAGCCGGGTGTACTTGCCGACGATGCCGACCTGCACCTCGCCATCGGGGTGGCGGATCGCATCCATCACCCCCTCCCATGGCGACAGCTCCGGCCGCGGCACCGGCGAGATGCCGAAGGCATCGATGATCGCCTGATCGAGGCCTGCGGCATGAAACGCCACCGGCGCCTCGTATATCGAGCCGAGATCGCGCGCGGGCACAACCGCCTCGGGGCGCACGTTGCAGAACAGCGCGATCTTGGCCCGCTCGCGCTCGGGGATCTCGTGCTCGGTGCGGCAGACCAGCACGTCGGGCATCAGCCCGATCGAGCGCAGCTCCTTGACCGAATGCTGGGTGGGCTTGGTCTTCAGCTCGCCACTGGCCGCGATATAGGGCAGGAGTGTCAGGTGCATCAGCACGCATTGCCCGCGCGCGCGGCTCTGGATGAACTGGCGAATCGCCTCGAAGAAGGGCAGCCCCTCGATATCGCCCACCGTGCCGCCGATCTCGCACAGCATGAAATCGACCTCGTCCTCGCCGATGGCGATGAAGTCCTTGATCTGGTCGGTGACATGCGGGATCACCTGAATGGTGCGGCCGAGATAGTCGCCGCGCCGCTCCCTCTCCAGCACCGTCTGATAGATCCGTCCCGAGGAGACGGAATCGGTGCGCCGCGCCGCCACCCCGGTAAAGCGCTCGTAATGGCCCAGATCGAGATCGGTCTCGGCCCCGTCATCGGTGACATAGACCTCGCCATGCTCGAAGGGCGACATGGTGCCGGGATCGACGTTGAGATAGGGGTCGAGCTTGCGCAGCCGCACCGAATAGCCGCGCGCCTGCAACAGCGCGCCGAGTGCCGCGGCGGTGAGGCCCTTTCCCAATGAGGAAACCACACCGCCGGTGATGAAGACGAAGCGCGCCATGTGTCAGAATGTCCCCGTGATCGTCCGGTGCGGGCCTCCGGACCATGCATGTCGTATCACGGGAGAAAAGCGCTACTAGATTCGGCGTCCGGCGGCAAGCCGGAACCGTTCATTCGAGAATTCTGAGCGCAGGCGGCCCCTGTCTGGGCACTGAAGGCGCATCGGGCGGCCCGGCGGAGGCCGGATCGGGCAGCCGCTCGAACAGCTTGTCGATCGCCGCCCGGTCGGTGCGCGCGCCATCATCGAGAAGGAAATGCGCCAGAAGCCCGGTCTCGATGGTGATCCAGCTTGTCAGCGAGAGATAGGCGTCGCGCCGCATCAGCGGGCTTTCCAGCCGGTCATCGACGATGATCAGCCGCAGGAAATAGCGCTGGACCACCGCATAGGCGCCGAAGATGCCGAGCGCGGGGAAACGGTGCAGGGCCAGAAAGGTGGCAAGCTCGGCCACGCCATCGACATAGCCGCGATCGAGCCGCATGCGCAGCAGATCATCGCTGCGCCGCGCGATGATGGTGCGCAGGGTCGTCGCTGCCTCGGGCAGGTCGTCCATCTGGCGGGGGGCGTGCAACAGCAGCGCGTCCGCCAGAACCGTCTGCCAGCGATCGGCATCGATATGGAACAGCAGCCGCAGCGCGCGCAGGCTCAGCCGGAACTGTTCGTCGATCGGAAAATGATCGGGCAACCTGCGGGCCAATGCCTCATGCAGTGCCGATTCATGATCACCCGACCGTTCGACCATCGGATCAGACCCCCCAATTCCCACATCGGGGAGCCTACACCCCAAGGCTTAACGGTCGATGGGCAATAACTCGGGGCATTCGATGCATATGCTGCGCGACTTGTCCTGCCGCCCGCCGCAATGCAGCTGTCCCGCGCCGGTATGCGCGTCGCCGGGCTGGCCTGGCCTTGCCTGAACCCCTGCCACTTGATGGAGATCCGTGCGACAATTCAGGCAATGAGGCGTGTCGCCGGCCTGTCTGGCCGAAATGTGACGGTCCGCGCGCGTCAGTCCGATCCTGTCAGGCGCGGTTCGGACGGCTGCGACCGGCTTCGGGTGGCGAAATGGGTGACCAGCCCGGCATCGAGCATCAGCCAGGTGCCGAGCGAGCGTTGCGCGTCGCGTCGCACCAGCCGGTCGGACATGCGGTCGTCGATCATGATGAGATGGGTGAAGTGATCCAGCACCCGGCTGAAGGCGGCCAGAATGCCCACCGGCTGGGCATGCGCCGCGGCCACCTCCTCGGCCAGCGAGCGGGCAGAAGCCACGTGATCGGGGCCGAAGCGGGCCAGTCGCACGATCTTTGCATGTGAAAGGGCCGCCTCGTGCAGGGCCGATTTTGCGGCGGCATCGACCCGGCGGGGATCGGTGGAGCAGTCGATCAGCGCCCGGGCCAGCACTCCCGGCCATCGGCCGTCGTCGATATGCAACAGCACGCGCAGCGCGCGGGTGGCATGACGGAAGGTCTGGTCGAGCCCGTAGAGTTCTACGGCGATCTCCGACATGGCACGGTTTTCGGCGGCGGCATCGGGCATGCGCCCCAGAACCGCCAGTGTCGCTGCATGGTTCATCACAGCCGCTCGGCCCTCTTCCCCCCTCGCGAGGCGAATGCTAGCCGCACGGCGTTAACGGGGGGTTCGTCTCAACTCCGGGTCTGGGGCCGGCGGATGAACCACAGATTGCGGGCATAGATCGCGAAGCCGAAAGCCTGGGCGCTGATGATCACGATGTCGCGCCGCATGATGCCGTAGATCAGCAGCATCGCCGCCCCGACCAGCGACATCCACCAGAACATCTCGGGCACCACGCTGGCGCGGGCGCGTTCGGAGGCCAGCCACTGTACCACCATCCGGGCCATGAACACGCATTGCGCCGACAGCCCGAACAGCGCCAGCCACACCCCGGCCCAGTCCTCGACCAGAAGGATCCTCATCAGCCATTCGCCGATCCCGCTCACGCCGCATCCTCCCGGGCGATGTCCGCGTCGCGGGCGATGACCGGGCGCTTGCGCCGGCGCAACAGCCACCACACCCCGACCAGATCGAGCACGCCGACCATGGCGCGTCCGAAATTGGTGTAGTGCGACCGGCCCGCCTCGCGCGCGCGGTGCGAGACGTCGACCAGCGCGATCTCGTAGCCCTCGCGCCGCATCAGCGCCGGCAGGTAGCGGTGCATGTGATCGAAGAAGGGCAGGGCAAGGAAGGCCTCGCGCGGGAAGGCCTTCAGCCCGCAGCCGGTATCGCGCGTCTCGTCGCGCAACAGCCGGCGGCGCAGGGCGTTGGCCAGAAGCGAGCCGAGCCGCTTGGAGACGGTGTCCTGCCGGCCGACCCGCTGGCCGGCCACCAGCCCCAGCCGGCCCTCGCGGTCGGACAGCAATGGCGCGACGAGGCGCGGCAGTTCGGCGGGCGGATTCTGCCCGTCGCCGTCCAGCGTGACGCAGATCGGCGCCCGCGCCGCGCGCACGCCGCTCAGGATCGCGGCGGACTGGCCGCAGCTTTCGACATGCCGCACCTCGCGCAGACAGGGCAGCACCGCGCGCGCCGCGGCGATGGCGGCGCTGGTGCCGTCGGTCGAGCCGTCATTGACGAAGATCACCTCGAAGGGCGCCAGCGGCGCGCAGTGCTCGGCGATCTCCGCGGCCAGCGACGCGACGTTCCCGGCCTCGTTCTTCATCGGGGCAATGACGGTTACCCGCGGGGTTGGCTCAGCTTGCATCGACGGTCCGGTTCGGGGCGCAGGCGCTGACGACCTTGTCCCCGTCGCGTGCCAGCAGGAACAGGGTCGTGCTCTTGCCCCTGTTGTAGTTGAAGCCGGAGACGGTATCCAGCACCGTCAGTTTCAGCCCCGAGCCGGCGACGAAGCGCTCCAGCGTCAGATTCGGCCGCTCCTCGAAGAACACCGCCCAGCCATCCTCCTCGCGCAGCTTGCGGGCGGCGGTCTCGGCGTCGATCAGCTCGGTGTCGGTTCCCGCCGCGAAGACCAGGCTCGGCTCGTGATAGCCGACGATGGCCAGCGGCCGGCCGGTGCAGGCGCGCCAGGGGGCATAGAGCGCGGCGATGCGCGGGCTGAGAAAGATGCTGTTGAGCCGCGGCAGGGTGAACTGCATCAGCGCCGGATAGACCAGCAGGCAGGACGCCAGCGCCGCGCCGAAGAAGGCGGCGATGCGCCGGTCCGACAGCGCCCGTGCCGCCAGGGCGACGAAGAACAGCGCCACCACCGCCAGGATGACGGCCGAAACGGACACCGTGCCCTCGATCAGCGGCAACGCCAGGATCGCCGCCAGCGCCAGGCACAGGCCGGGAACGGCATAGAGCCCCGCCGCGGCGATCAGCACCGGCGCGCGCGGACTGATCTTGTGATGCGCCACCCCCCACAGGCCCAGCAGGCCGCAGATCGCCGGCAATGCCGGCAGGATGTAGTGCGGCAGCTTGGTGGCCACGATCTCGAACACCAGCCATGTCGGCACCAGCCAGCCGGTCAGCAGCCG
>RFIR01000236.1 GCA_003695135.1 Alphaproteobacteria bacterium
CTTTGCCGAGGCCGCGTCGCGGGCGGGCTACGACCCGCTGCGGCTGGCCGCGGAGTTCCACGCCCCGCCGCTGGCGGTGTTCCGCCGGCTCGCCACCCTGCGCCGCGGCGGGCTGGATGCGCCGGCCTTTGCACTGCTGCAGCTCAATGCTGCCGGGCGGGTCGAGATGCGCCGGCCGCAATCCTTCATCGCCCTGCCCCGCCATGGTGCGGCCTGCCCGTTCTGGCCGGTCTTCGACGCGATTTCCCGCCCCGAAACCCCGGTCTCGCGCCTCTGCGCCCTGCCTGACGGCACCGCGCTGTTCGTCACCGCCTATGCCTCGGCCACCGCGCCGCCGATGCTGCACGAACTGCCGCGCTATCGCGGTGCCATGCTGATCCTGCCCCGCGACACCGCCGCGGCCATCGGCCTGTACCAGGATGCGATGCACCGGCCCGGTGCGCGCGGCGTCGGGCCGGGATGCCGCATCTGCCCGCGCGAGGACTGCGCCGAGCGCACCGACCTCTCGATCCTGGGATGACGGATCGCGACCCCGTTGCCAAGACCGGGGTGAATCGCAACAATGCGACCAACAGGCGGGCACAAGAACGCCGCCGGCTGCCATGGGAGGGGTTCGGGTGGCGCATCGGGTTCTGATCGTCGAGGACGAGCCGAACATCGTGGAATCGCTGAGCTGGATCCTGTCGCGCGAAGGGTTTCAGGTGCAGACCGTCGGGGACGGCGCGGCGGCGCTGCGCCGAATCGTTGCCATGAAACCGGATCTGGTGATCCTCGACGCCATGCTGCCCGGCCGCTCGGGCTTCGAGATCCTGCGCGACATCCGCGCCGATGCCGCCATCGCCGCCACGCCGGTCATCATGCTGACCGCGCGCAGCCAGGCCCATGACCGCGAGGCCGCGCGTCAGCTGGGCGCCGATCTCTTCATCGCCAAGCCGTTTTCGAACGCCGATGTGGTCGAAAGCGCGCGGCGGCTGACGGCCGGGTAAGGCATGACGCCGCCGCATGAGCGGGCGCCACGCGCCGGGGGCGGTGCCGATCCGATGGAAGAGGCGCAGCGCAACCGGCGCGATCGCGACCTCACCGTGCTGCTGCCGGTCTTCGGCGCGCTGTTGTTCCTGCCGCCGATCGTGCGGCTGTTCACCGGCCCGGTCACGCTGTTCGGCATCCCGTTGATCGTGCTCTACATCTTTTCGGTCTGGGCGCTCCTGATCCTGCTGTGCCTGCGGCTCGCCCGCCGTCTTCACCTTGCCGATCCGGGAGAGCGGCGTTGAGCGCCAACATCCTCATCGCCACGGCGCTCGCCTATGTCGCGCTCCTGTTCCTCGTCGCCTTCGTCGCCGACCGGCGTGCGCAGCGGGGCCGGGCGCAATGGCTGCGTTCGCCCATCGTCTACACGCTGTCGATCTCGGTCTACTGCACCGCCTGGACCTTCTACGGCGCCGTCGGCACCGCGGCGCGCAGCGGGCTGGAATTCGTCGCCATCTATTCGGGGCCGACGCTGGTCTTCATCGGCTGGTGGTGGCTGTTGCGCAAGCTGGTGCGCATCTCGCGCCAGCAGCGCATCACCTCGATTGCCGATCTGGTCTCCTCGCGCTATGGCAAGTCGCCGATCCTGGCGATTGCGGTGACAACCATCGCGGTGCTCGGCACCACGCCCTATATCGCGCTGCAGCTGCAGTCGCTGACCACCAGCTTTACCTCGCTGGCGCTGGAGGGGGCCAGCGACCTGCCGCCGGGGCGCACCGCCTTCTGGGTGGCGGCGGGGCTGGTGCTGTTCACCATCCTGTTCGGCACCCGCAACATCGACGCCAACGAGCGCCATCACGGGGTGGTCACCGCCATCGCGCTGGAGGCGGTGGTCAAGCTGGTGGCGCTGGTTGCGGTCGGCATCTTCGTGGTGTGGTGGATCGGCGAGGGGCCGGCCAATGTCTTCGCCCGCGCCACCCCGGACCTGCTCAGCACGCCCGACGGGTTCGGGCCGCGCTGGATCACGCTGACCTTCCTGTCGGCCTCGGCGGTGATCTGCCTGCCGCGGATGTTCCAGGTCACCGTGGTGGAAAACGTCGAGGAACGGCACCTGTTCACCGCCGCATGGGCGTTTCCGCTCTATCTGTTCCTGATCTGCCTGTTCGTGCTGCCCATCGCCATCGTCGGGCGCTCGGTCCTGCCCGAGGGGTCCAATCCCGATCTGTTCGTGCTGTCGCTGCCGCTGAATGCCGGGCAGCAGGGCATCGCGCTTCTGGCCTTCATCGGCGGGTTCTCGGCCGCGACCTCGATGGTGATCGTGGCCGCCATCGCGCTGTCGACCATGGTCTCGAACCACATCGTGCTGCCGATCTGGCTAGCCCGGCGCGAGGCGGATGCCTCCAGCGCCGGCGATGTACGCCGCGTGCTGCTGATCAGCCGGCGGATCAGCATCGCCGTGGTGCTGCTCCTGGGCTACATCTATTTCCGCCTCGCCGGCGGTGGCGGCACGCTGGCCTCGATCGGCGTGATCTCGTTTGCCGGTGTCGCCCAGATCCTGCCCGCGGTGCTGGCCGGCATCTTCTGGCGCAGCGCCACCAAGCCGGGCGCGATCTGCGGGGTTCTGGCTGGCCTTGCGATCTGGGTCTACACGCTGTTCCTGCCCAGCTTCCACGGCGGTCTGCTGCTGTCGGACGCCGCGCTCGCCCATGGCCCGTTCGGCATCGAGGCGCTGCGCCCGCGCGCGCTGTTCGGCCTGACCGGGCTCGACCCGCTGGTCCATGCCATGTTCTGGTCGATGCTGTTCAACGTCGCGCTTCTGGTGCTGGTCAGCATCGCCACCGGCCAGAACCCGCTGGAACGCCTGCAGGCGGCGCTGTTTGTCGATGCGTTCCGGCTCGACGAATCGGGCGCGCCGATGATGCGCCGCTCGGCGGCCTCGGAGGATCTGTTCGCCCTCGCCCAGCGGATCCTCGGCCGCGATGCCGCGCGGGCGCTGTTCGACGCGATGGCGCGCGATCAGGGGCGCGCCGGACGTCTGCCCGAGCCCACCGATGCGGTGATCGCTCGGCTGGAACGCGCCATGGCCGGCGCGGTCGGCGCCGCCCCGGCCCATGCCATGGTCAGCCGCATCGCCACCGGCGAGACGGTGTCGATGGAGGCGCTGATGCGCATCGCCGACGAGACCGCGCAGATCGTGGAATATTCCAACCGGCTGGAGCTGAAATCGCGCGAGCTCGAGGAAACCGCCGCCCAGCTTCGCGCCGCCAATCTGCGGCTGCAGCAGCTGGGAGAGCAGAAGGATGCCTTCCTGACCCAGGTCAGCCACGAGCTGCGCACGCCGATGACCTCGATCCGGTCGTTTTCCGAAATCCTGCGCGGGGAGAGCGATCTGGAGGAGGAACGCCGGGCCCGCTTCATCGCCATCATTCACGAGGAAAGCCAGCGCCTGACCCGGCTGCTCGACGAGATCCTCGACCTGTCCTTCCTCGAATCGCGGCAGGTGGACTGGCAGCTGGAACGGCTCGATCTGGAAGAGATCGTCGACCGGGCCCTGGCGGCAAGCGAGGGCATGATCGCCCGATCGGGCATCGCCCTGCAGCGCGCCCCGCGCCAGAGCGGGTTGTGGGTGCGGGCGCAGAGCGACCGGCTGGCGCAGGTGCTGATCAACCTGATCTCCAACGCGGTGAAATACGCCCAGGGCGAGGGCGCGCGTCTGACCATCACCACCGGCAGCGAGAGTGGCGAGCATTTCGTCGAGATCGCCGATAACGGGCCGGGCATCCCGCCCGAGGACCGCAGCCAGATCTTCGAGAAGTTCGCCCGCGCCCGCGGCATGACCGACAGCCGCGGCGCCGGGCTGGGCCTGCCCATCAGCCGCGAGATCATGCGCAATCTGGGCGGCGACGTCATCCTGGTCCCTTCTGCGCAGGGCGCGGTGTTCCGTGTCCGCCTGCCGGCCCTCGCCGCGGCCGGGGCCGAGGTCCCGGCGGCAGGCTGAACGCCTCGGTCCCCCTCAGAGCAGCGACAGGATCAGGTCCGCCGTCATCAGATCGAGATGCGCGCCGCCGCCATTCTTGAACAGGGTGATGTCGGACGGCGAGACGCGGCCGGGGGTGCCGGCGGCGAGATCGTAGAGATCGCCAAGAATATCGGAACGCGCGATAACTCCCTGATCGAGCGGAATTTTCAGCTCGCCGATATGGTCGGGCACGGTGGCGTGGCTGTCGATGAAGATGCGCGCCTTCTTCAGCAGCGCATCATCGGCCTCGCGCATCTCCGGCGTGAAGGCGCCAATCAGATCGACATGGGTGCCCGGCCCCACCCACTCCCCGCGCAGAACCGGCTCGCGGCTGGTGGTGGCGGTGGCGATGATGTCGGCCTCACGCACGGTCTGCTGGATATCTTTAGCAATTTCAACTGGATACATCGCTTTCTTCTCATTGACCAGTGCCCGCGCGCTTTCGGCGCGGCGACTGGCGATCGCGATGCGCTCCAGCCCCGGAAACAGCTCGGCATAGGCCTCGATCAGCGAGTCGGCCACCGCGCCTGCGCCGATGATCACGAGATGGCGCGCATCGGGCCGCGCCAGCAGCCGCGCGCCCAGCACGCTGTCGCCGGCCGTCTTCCACCTCGTAATGAGGTCGGAATCGATCACCGCGCGCGGCCGGCCGGTCTCGTCATCGAAGACCAGCATGGCACCGTGGATGGTGGGCAGGCCGCGCGCCGCATTCCCGGCGATGGCGGTGACGGTCTTGGCCCCGGCGCCCATGCCGTCGATCCACGCCGCGCGCGACAGCAACACATCGTCGCCGCGATGGACGAAGGCATCGGCGATCCCGGGCCGGGGCCGGTGATGGGCGGCCCAAATCGCATCTGCCACCGCGTTCCAGCTCAGCCGGTGGGCGACATCGGCCGCGGTGACATGCGGCAGCCCGGTGCTCACAACCCGACCGCGACCATCGCCTTCGCGATCTCGTCAAGCCCGTCATCGGGCAGGCCGGCCACATTGATCCGCCCGTCGCCGACCATGTAGATGCCGAATTCCTCGCGCAGCCGCGTGACCTGTTCGGGGCTGGCACCGGTACGGCTGAACATGCCGCGATGGCGGGCGATGAAGTCGAAGCGGTCGTCATTGGTCTCGCGCCGCAACGCCTCGGCAAGCCCTTCGCGCAGGCGCAGCATGCGGTTGCGCATCTCCTCGAGCTCCGCCTCCCAATCGGCGCGCAGCGCCGGGTCGGTCAGCACCATGGTGACCGCGGTGGCGCCGTGATCTGGCGGAAAGGAATAGTTCACGCGGTTGAGCGAGGCGAGATTGTCGGCGGCGAGCTCGGCGCGTTCGGCATCGGCGCAGACCACCAGCGCCGCGCCGACGCGATCGCGGTAGACGCCGAAATTCTTGGAACACGAGGCGGCGATCGTGATCTCGGGCACCCGCGCGGCCATGGCGCGCACCCCGGCGGCATCAGCATCGAGCCCGTCGCCGAAGCCCTGATAGGCGAAGTCGATCATCGGGGTGAAACCCTGGCTGAGCGCCAGATCGGTCACCCGCGCCCAGTCATCGGGTGTCAGATTGGCGCCGGTGGGGTTGTGGCAGCAGCCATGCAGCAGCACCACGTCGCCCCTGCCCGCCTCGGCAAGATCGGTGAACATCCCCTCGCGATCGAGATCGCGGGTCGCCTCGTCGAAATAGCGGTAGGAGCGGTACGGCATGCCCAGATGCTTCAGCATTGCGGCATGGTTGGGCCAGCTGGGATCGCTGATCCAGATCGTGCCCCCGGCTCCGGCCTTGCCGGTCAGCTCGAACAGCAGGTGCAGCGCGCCGGTGCCGCCCGGCGCCTGTGCCCCGGCGACCCTCTCGATGGGCACCGCATCGCCCAGCACCAGGCTGCGCATGCCGGCGATGAAATCGGCATCGCCCAGAAGCGCCTTGTAGGATTTGCTCTCCTGCTCGCGCCACAACCGCTCCTCTGCCGCCTTGATCGCGCGCATCACCGGGGTGCGGCCTTCCGCGTCGCGATAGACGCCGACGCCCAGATCGATCTTGCCCGGCCGCTGGTCGGCGCGGAACATCTGCAGAAGCGCGATGATCTTGTCGGGCGGCTGGGGTGTGAGCTCTTCGAACATGGGCTGGCCTCCTTCACGCGTCAGCGAAGCCCTACGCCAGAGCCCTGCCCGTTTCAACCGCCCCGGTGCCGCGGGTCAGGACGGCGCCTTGCGCGGCCGGGTCAGGATGCGGCTGTGGCGTTCGCGGCGTTCGGGCACGAAGCCGGCCTTCTGGTAGAGCGCCAGCGCCGCCGGATGATCGAGCGTGTTGGTATTGACCGTCATCCGCGCCACCCCCGGCCGGTCCCACCCCGTATGGACCGCGGTCCGGATCAGCCACCGCCCCAGCCCGCGGCCGATCATCTGCGGGACCAGCCCGAAATAGGCGATGTCGCACACGCCCTCGATGCGGCGGTCGAGGACGAAGAACCCCGCCGGCCAGCCGGTGCGCATCAGGGTGAACATCTCCACCCGCGGATCGAGCAGGAACGCCTCCAGCTCGGCCAGCGGCCGGTCGTGCCAGTCGGTCCATTCATAGGAGGAGCCGACCGCGTCGTAGAGCGCGAGGAAATACCAGGGCGGCGGGTCCTCGGCATTGAGCAGCGCCACTGGGGGGCCGGGCGGCAGATGCGGGCGCGGATAGGCCGGCCGTTCGTCCATGCCCAGAAAGGTGACGGTATAGACGATCTCCGCCCCGGGTTGCAGTTCAGCCACCGGTTTCCACCTTCAGATCGGGATAGGCGCCCCATTCGGCCCATGAACCGTCATAGACGGCGTGGTGCCGGTGGCCGATGCGTTCGAGCGCGAGATCGAGAATGCAGGCGGTGACGCCGGAGCCGCAGCTGGAGATGACCGGGCGCGACAGATCGACCCCCGCCGCCTCGAACCGCGCGCGCAGCGCATCGGGATCGCGCATGGTGCCATCGGGATTGAGCAGCGTGGCGTAATGCAGATTGATCGATCCCGGAATGTGGCCGGGCCGCAGCCCCGCGCGCGGTTCGGGCTCCTCGCCGCGGAAGCGGCCGGGCGAGCGGGCATCGACGATCTGCGCATCGCCGATCTTGACCGCATGGGCCACCTGAGTGACATCGCGCACCAGATCGGCGTTGCGGCGGGCAGTGAAATGACGCTCGCGCAGGATCGGTTCCATGTCCTCCAGCGGCCGTCCCTCCGCCTTCCATTTCGGCAGCCCGCCATCGAGCACCGCGACATCGGACTTGCCGAACAGGCGGAACATCCACCACACCCGCGCCGCGCTGAACAGGCCCAGCGCGTCATAGACCACCACCCGGTGCCCGTCGCCGATGCCCATCCGCCGCATGCGGGAGATGAATTTCTCCACCGGCGGCACCATATGGGGAAGGGTGGAGGTGGTATCGGCGATCTGGTCGATGTCGAAGAAGATGGCACCGGGGATGTGGCCGGCCGCGTATTCGGCGCGGGCATCGCGACCCGCGTCGGGAAGGAAGTATGTCGCATCAAGGATGCGCAGATCGGGCGCGGCGAGATGATCCTCGAGCCAGCCGGTCGAGACGAGAAGCTGCGGATCACTCATGGGCATCGGCAAGTCTCCAACTCTCGGCGGCCGGGCGGGTGCAGGGTTAGAGGGCTTGGCGCGGCATGACAAGACGCATCCGCCACCGCGGACACATGGAATCGGCACATTGTCTTCATGAATTCATGGCAGGAATGGGTGATGGCATGACTCTGCAACCGCGTGTGTATGAAAGGGGGTGGCGATGAACCTGGGGCGGTCCGTCCGTTCCGAGGTCACCATGCCGAGCCGGCGGGAGATTGCCGTCGACACGGCCGTGCATATCGCCGGTCTGATCCTCGCCCTCGTCTCGCTACCGATCCTCGTCACCCTGGCCGCGGTATGGAACGGCGAGCTTCTGGTGATGCTTTCCATCTCGATCTACGCGGTCAGCGTGCTGGCGATGTTCGGCCTTTCGGGGGCCTACAACATCATCCGCGCGCCAAGGCTGCGCGCGATCCTGCGCCGGTTCGACCACGCCGCGATCTATCTCAAGATCGCCGGAACCCAGACGCCCTTCGCGGTGCTGGCGGGCGGCGCGGCCACCGGCTGGCTGGTTCTCGGGTTGTGGGTCGCGGCGCTGACCGGTGCCATTGCCAAGCTTGCCGCCCCGCGCGGGTGGGACCGGCTGTCGATCGCGCTCTATCTTGCTCTTGGCTGGGCCGGGGTGGTGCTGCTGCCCGAACTCTGGGCCGGGCTCGCCACCTTGACGCTGATCCTGGTGGTCACGGGCGGGGTGATCTATTCGGTGGGCGTGGCGTTCTTCCTGTGGAATTCGCTGCGCTATCACGTCGCGATCTGGCACTTCTTCGTGCTGACCGCGACCTTCGTCTGCTACAGCGCGCTCTTGCTGCAGATCGTGCTCGATCACCTCTCGGGCCTGCAGGGCTGACACCGGGCCGAGGCGGCGGCCGGGCGACGCCATCAGCGGCGGCGGAACCGGCTCGTCCGCGACAGCCCGTCTTCGGCCACCACCTTGCCGCGCCCGACAAGGTCGATGATATGGGCCAGCACGTTGCGTGCGGCGGCCGGGTGCAGATGCGGGTCGATATCGGCATAGATGCGGGCCGTCAGCCCGGCGACGGTATCCGCCGCCTCGTCGAGCGCGGCGAGGATCTGCCGCTCGCGCCCCTCGCGATGGGCGATGATGTGGTCGATCAGC
>RFIR01000237.1 GCA_003695135.1 Alphaproteobacteria bacterium
ATAATTCCCCAATCAATATTTATTAATCAACAGTGAAAACAAGAATAACGCACGTGGCGCCATAATTTTGTGGCGCCCGCGCGGAACGCTCGGGGCTGGCTGGTTGAGTTTCGCAGGCGTCTCTTCTAATTATTTTGTGCGCGTGCAATCCATTATGAATAGAGCGCCTCCCGGCCAATCTGAATCAAGCCCAGCTCGAGCACCCGCCCGGGCGCCGGCCCGGGCAGCGCCCGCTTCGCCATTGTCGCTCGGACTATCAATGGCGCTCCAATGGCAACCACCAGGCGGGTGCTTCGGTTCGTCGCGCTTGCGCGGCGCCACCGGCGCCACGGTCGCGTCTCACCCTCGGGCGGGCACTGCCTATCGACGTGGTACATACTGGTCGGGATGTACCCTAGTTGGGGAGCTGTTTTGTAGAGACCCCTGCAAAACTCTGGCGCGACGGAGCATCCCAGGCGAGACACGTTTTCTGCCAATGTGTACTGCGCGCGCGTAAATTAATTAGAAAATAATTCCCCAATCAACAGTGAAAATAATCACAACATGACCGGCGCCGCATTTCGCGGCGCCCGAGCGGAACGTCCGGGTCTGGCGGACTTGGTCTCGCAGGGGTCTCCTCCAGTCACCTCACCCGCGATCACGATCCCCCGGGCGCGGCACGCGGGAGGTGTTCGGGATGTCCCGGTCAACCCGCCTCCGCGGCCGCCATCTCCGGCGTCAGCCTCGCGCGCAGCAGTGCCATGGGATGGGCGCGCAGCGTCAGCCGCATGGAGACGTAATCCTCCACCACCTCCTCGCCCTCGGTCGGCACCGGCAGGCCGACGCGGGGCTCGGAAATCCCCTCGCCGTCAAGATCGCGGGCGAATAGCGGCAGCGGCTCGACGCCGGTAATGGCCTTGGCCTGCCACAGCGCCTCGCGGCGGGCGAGGCCGAGGGAGGCAAACGCATCCGCCTCGGCCAGCACGGCCAGCAGATGCGGCGGCGTGCCGGCGCGGCGCCAGACATCCTCGACCGTGCGATAGCCATTGCCGCGCGCGGCGGTGATCCACAGCGCCTCCTCCTCGCGCATCTTGCGGATCTGGCGGAAGCCCAGACGCAGCGCCAGCCCGCCCTTGCCGTCTGGCTCCATCACATTGTCCCAGAAGCTGGCGTTGATGCTCACGGGCCGCACCTCCACCCCATGCGCGCGCGCATCGCGCACGATCTGGGCCGGGGCGTAGAAACCCATGGGCTGCGAATTCAGCAGCGCGCAGGCGAAGATGCCGGGATGGTGGCGCTTGATCCAGGCCGAGGCATAGACCAGAAGCGCGAAGCTGGCCGCATGGCTTTCGGGAAAGCCGTATTCGGCAAAGCCCTCGATCTGGGAAAAGCAGCGGGCGGCGAAGTCTTCCTCATAACCGTTCTTGCGCATGCCGGCCATGAAGCGGTCGCGGAAGGTGCCGATGGTCCCCGTCTTGCGGAACGTCGCCAGCGCGCGGCGCAGCCGGTCGGCCTCCTCGGGCGAAAACCCCGCGCCGATGATGGCGATCTGCATCGCCTGTTCCTGAAACAGCGGCACGCCCAGCGTCTTGCCCAGCACCGCGCCCAGCGCGTCGGAGGGAAACGCCACCTTCTCCTCGCCCCGCCTGCGGCGCAGGAAGGGATGGACCATGTCGCCCTGGATGGGCCCGGGGCGGACGATGGCGACCTCGATCACCAGATCGTAGAAGCAGCGCGGCCGCATCCGCGGCAGGAAGTTCATCTGCGCCCGGCTTTCGACCTGAAAGACGCCGATGGAATCGGCCTCGCAGAGCATGTCGTAGACGGTGGGGTCTTCGGGCGGCAGGGTGGCGAGCGAATAGCGGATGCCGTGATGGGTCTCGATCAGGGCAAACGCCTTGCGGATGCAGGTCAGCATGCCCAGGGACAGCACGTCGATCTTCAGGATGCCCAGCGCGTCGATATCATCCTTGTCCCATTCGATGACGGTGCGGTCCTCCATCGCCGCATTCTCGATCGGCACCAGCTCGTCGAGCCGGCCGCGGGTGATGATGAAGCCGCCGACATGCTGCGACAGGTGGCGGGGAAAGCCGCGGATCTGATAGCACAGATCGAGGGTCTGGCGCAGCCGCCGGTCGGAGGCGTCGAGCCCGATCTCGGCCAGCCGTTCCTCGACCATGCCGTCCGAGCCGAAGCCCCAGATCTGGCTCGACAGCGCGGTGATCAGGTCTTCGGACAACCCCATCGCCTTGCCGACCTCGCGAATGGCGCGCTTGGCGCGGTAATGGATCACCGTGGCGCAGAGCCCCGCGCGCTCCCGGCCGTATTTGGCATAGATGTGCTGGATCACCTCCTCGCGCCGCTCATGCTCGAAATCCACGTCAATGTCGGGCGGCTCGTCGCGCGCCTCCGACACGAAGCGTTCGAAGACCATCGAGCCGGTCTCGGGGCTCACGGAAGTGATGCCGAGCGCGTAGCAGACCACCGAATTGGCCGCCGAGCCGCGCCCCTGGGCGAGGATGCCGCGGTCACGGGCGAAGGCGACGATGTCATCGACGGTGAGGAAATAGCGGGCGTAATCGAGCTTGCCGATGAGCGCGAGCTCGTGATCGGCCATCTTGCGCACCCGCTCCGGCACGCCATCGGGATAGCGGCGGGCGAGGCCTTCTGCGGTCAGCCGTTCCAGCCGCGCCTGGGCCGGCTCGCCGCCGGTGACCTCGTCGGGATACTCGTAGCGAAGTTCTTCAAGCCGGAAGCGGCAGGCCGCGGCGACCTCGCGCGCGCGCGCCAGCGCCGCCTCGTGCCCGGCGAAGAACCGGCGCATCTCGTCCGCGCCGCGCAGCCGGCGTTCGGCATTGGCCAGGGCGCGCCGGCCCAGCGTGTCGATGGTCAGCCCCTCGCGGATGCAGGAGAGAATGTCCGCAAGCTGGCGGCGGCTGGCATGGTGCATGATCGGCGCGGCGGTGGCCAGCATCGGCACCGGCGCCCGCGCCAGCCGGGCGAAGCGCGCCCGGTCGAGCCCGTCATAATGCGGCCTTGCGGCGAGGAAGACGGCGCCGGGAAACCGCTCGTCCAGCTTGCGGGCGAGCGCGAAGGCGGCGGCCTCGGTATCCCGGCTCGCGGCCGGCGACAGCGGCGGGCCGGTCACCGGCGCGGGATGGACCAGCCAGATCAGCCCCGCCCCGCCCGCCAGCAGATCGACCAGATGCAGGAGGCAATCGCCCTTCTCCGCCCGCCGCTTGCCCAGCGTCAACAGCCGCGTCAGCCGCCCCCAGGCGGCGCGGTCGGTGGGCAGCGCCGTGACCTCGCCGCCGCAGGCAAGGCAGAGCCGCGCGCCGGGGATCAGCTCGGGCACCGCCGCGCCCTCGCGCCGCAACTCCTTCAGCGCCGCGAAGGCGCGCACCACGCCGGCCACCGAGTTGCGGTCGGTAACGGCCATGTGGCTCAGCCCCAGCTCCACCGCGCGCGCGGCGAATTCCTCGGCATGGCTGGCGCCGGTGAGGAAGGTGAAGTTGGAGGTGATGCAGAGCTCGGCCCAGGACATGGGCGGATAATATTCCCCTTTTGTTCTCATTGCGAGTCGGAATGAGAGACACCCGCGAAACTCGCCCCCCTCTCAGACCCTCTCGTTGCGCTCGGGCGCCATGAGGCGCGGCGTAGTACATGTCGTGACTGTTTTTACAGTTGATTGAAAATATTGATTTGGGAATTACTCTCAAGAGACTCTTGCGAAACTATGTCAGCCAGACCCGGGCGTTGCGCTCGGACGCCGCGAAATGCGGCGCCGGCGGCGATTATCCATGATTTTCACCTATTTGGCAAATATTGATTGCAAAGTTATTTTATAATTATTTTATGCGCACGCAGATTTGATTGGTCTGAAAGCTGGCACATTCAGAATGCCTGTCTACATCGGGGTTTTGCAGGACTCTCTTCAAATTATTCTACGCGCGCGATCATGATGACCGGAAACCGGGCCGATTCAGCAGCTTGCATTCATGACGGAGTCTTGAAGGGGGTCTCTTCCAGACTCGGGCCTCCCAACCGGAATATGCCGGTGGCTGCGATGCAGATGGCGCTCATACAGGCATGGGCGCTTCGGTCGTAGCGGGTTGCGATACGCCGCCAATCCTTGAGGCGCCCGAACATCCGCTCGATCAGGTTC
>RFIR01000238.1 GCA_003695135.1 Alphaproteobacteria bacterium
ATCACAACCTGACCGGCGCCGCATTTCGCCTCCGCCCGAGCGCAGCGCCCGGGTCTGGCCAGCGGAGTTTCGCAGGGGTTTCTGTGAACACTCCACCGGCTGAAAGCCGGTGGCTTCGGGTTACGGCTCAAAGCCGGATCAGTCCGCCATTCGGCGGACTTGCTTGACCTCAAAGTTGTCATCCGGTTCCGGCGGCGTCTGCGCGGCGATGTCGCTCATCCAGACTTCGTCCGTCACATTGCCGCTCGTGGCCACTCGGTAGCCCTTGCCCCAGAGGTGCTGGCTCCGGTACCGTTTTCGCGTTTGTCGGGATCCACTCGTTGAGCGCCGTCCCCCGCATTATTCCATTCCGGCATTCCACGCGGCCGCCGTCGCAAACCCATGCCGGCTAAAGCCGTGGGTTTTACTGATCCCCTATCGGGGACTATAAAATAATTCCCCGAGAGCTCTGCAAAACTTAACCAGACAGACCCGAGCGTTCCGCGCGGGCGCCACGAAATTGTGGCGCCACATGCGCTCTTCTTGTTTTCACTGTTGATCGATAAATATTGATTGCTAATTTATTTTCTAATTACTTTATGCGCGCGCAGTACACGCTGGCAGAAATCGCGTCCTGCCCGGGATGCCCCGTCGCGCCGGAGTTTCGCAGGGGTCTCGTAAAATTACTTTACGCACATGTTGTAATGATCCCCGCACAACCTTGCGCCTTTCGGGCATTCGCCTACATCCGGGTTTCGCAGGGGTTTCTCGAAAACCGTGCGACCCGCGCCTCACCGCCGCCCGCGCCGCCGCGGCTTGCGCGCGGCGCGCTCCAGCCCCTCGGCCAGCACCGCGGTCATCGGGTGATCGGGCCGCTCGGCGGCATAGCGCGCATGCAGACGCGCGGTGGAGGCGGCCATGTCCCAGCCCTCCGGCATGCCCAGCGCCCAGTCGAGATAGATCGAGCGGCATTCCGCCGGCCCGATGCCCTCGATGCGATAGGCCTCGAAGATCAGGCCGCGCGGATCGTCCTCTGAGCGTTCCTTGTCCATCGCCACGCCTCTTTCACGGCGCGCCCGCGCGGTCAATCCGCGCCATGAGCCCCAGCCGCGCGGCCTCGGCGAAGACCGTGAAATGCCGCCCCGCCACCTCGGCCGGATCCTCGCCATAACCGCCGCCCATCACCACCGCCACCGGGATGCCGGCCGCGTCGAGGCGCGAGAGCACCATGCGCTCGCGGCCCGCCAGCCCCTCGCGGCTGAGATCGAGCCGCCCCAGCCGGTCGCCGCGACAGGGATCGACCCCGGCATTGTAGATCGCCAGATCGAAGCGTTCGGCCAGAACCCGCGCGAGCAGCCCGTCCAGCGCCCGCAGATAGTCGGCGTCCCCGGTGCGATCGGGCAGGCCGAGATCGATGTCCGAGCGCGCCTTGCGGGCGGGAAAGTTCCGCTCGGCATGCATCGAGACGGTGCGCACGCGCGGCTCGATGGTGAAGATGCGCGCGGTGCCGTCGCCCTGATGCACGTCGAGATCGAGGATCAGCACCCGATTGACCCGGCCGGTGTCGAGCAGCGCCTGCGCCGCGAAGGCAGCGTCGTTGAAGACGCAATAGCCGGCCCCGCCATTCGGCCCGGCATGATGCGCCCCGCCTGCGAGGCTGGCGGCGAAGCCATGCGCCAGCGCGGCCTCGGCCGCCATCAGCGCGGCCGAACAGGCCAGAGCCGCCCGCCGCGCCACCTCCTGCGTCGCGGGAAGCCCGATGCGGCGGACCTCCTCGGCGCCGAGGCTGCAGCTCATTACCCGTTCGACATAGGCGGGGTGATGCACGCGGGTGATCGCGGCACTGCCGGCCGGCGCCGGCGTCAGGGCGGCATTCGGCCCGATCAGCCCCTCGCGCAGCAGCAGGCGGTGCAGATGGCCCAGCTTGGACAGGCCCGCCCCGTGCCGCGGCATCAGCGAGCGCGCGAAATCGGGATGCCAGACCAGCCGGCTCACTTGCCGCCGAGCCGGCCTTCGACGACGGCCGCAGCCGCCGCCATGCCCGTCTCCAGCCGCTGCTGCAGCGTGGCCAGATCCGGCGCGTCGGTGGCGCGGATCAGCGCCTCGACAAAGCCTGCCCCGGCCGCTTCGGGGTCGAGCGGTCCCTCCATCGCCAGCCGCCCGTAATGCTGGACCACGATGGCCAGACCCAGCGCATCGGCCAGCGTTTCGGCATCGGCATCATCGAGGAAACCGGCTTTGCGCAGCGGCGCTATGGCGTGGATCGGGGCGCGGATGCCGGCCAGTCCCGTGGCGAGCATCCCGGCCTGGCAGACCAGTTCGATGTCGAGCATGCCGCCGGGTCGGCGCTTGACGTCCCAGACGCTGTCGGCCCGCCCGGCCCGGGCCCGGGCGATGCGCCCGCGCATCTCGCGCACATCGGCCATGAGCCTGTCCCGGTCGCGCGGGGCGCTCAACACCTCTTCGATCACCGCATCGACATCGGCGCCGAGGCCGGGCTCGCCGGCCACCACCCGGGCGCGGGTCAGCGCCATGTGCTCCCATGTCCAGGCCTCCTCGCGCTGATAGCCGGCAAAGCCGGCGAGCGAGACCGCGACCGGCCCCTGCCGGCCCGACGGGCGCAGCCGCATATCGACCTTGTAAAGCTGCCCCTCGGCGGTGGGGGCGGTCAGGGCCGAGATCAGCGCCTGGGTCAGCCGGGCGTAATAGGCGGTGACCGCCAGCGGCTTCGGCCCGCGCGATTCGGTCTCGCCGGCCGGGTCGTAGACGATGATGAGATCGAGATCGGAAGTGATCGTCATCTCGCGCGAGCCGAGCTTGCCCATGCCCAGCACCGCTACCCCGCGGCCCGGCGGCGGGCCGTGGCGCCGCTCGAGCCGGGCCTGCACAATCGGCAGCAGCGCGCGCAACGCCGCCTCGGCGATGTCGCTGAAGCTGTGGCCGGCCTCCTCGGCCCGGGCGACGCCGCGCAGAAGCTGGACGCCGGTGCGAAAGCCGCGCTCGCGCGCCCAGCGCCGGGCGATGTCGAGCTGCTCCTCGTAATCCTCCGTCCGCCCCAGCGCCTCGCGCAACAGCCGCGTGAGTTCCCGCGTGTCGGGCTGGGGCTGGAAGAAGTCGGGCTCCAGCACCGCATCGAGCACCAGCGGATATTGCGAAAGCGCGGTGGCCAGACGCGGCGAGGCGGCGCAGATTTCGGCCAGAAGATCGAGAAGCTGGGGATTGGCCTCGAACAGCGACAGGATCTGCACCCCTGCGGGAAGGCCGGAGAGGAAGGCGTCGAAACGGCGGATCGCATCGTCGGGCGAGGCGGCCTTGGCCAGGCGCTGGGTGATCTCCGGCAGCAGCCGCGCCAGGATCGCGCGCGCGCGCTCGGTCCGCGTCGCCGCGATGCGCCCGCCGAGCCAGCGCTCGATCAGGTCGATCACGCCATCGGGATCGGCATAGCCCAGCCGCGCCAGCGTCTCGGGGCCGATCTCGCGCGATGCATGGAAGCCGGCGGGGGCGAAGAAGGCCTCGGTCAGCCCATGCACGCGCTCGAAACGGGCGATCTCCTGCCTGCCGAAGGCCTCGATATCGCTCTCGCCGTAAAGTGCGGCCAGCCGGCGCTGCCCCTCGGCGGCGGTCGGGACCAGATGGGTCTGGGCGTCCTCCAGCATCTGGATGCGATGCTCCAGCATCCGATGCCGGCGATAGGCGTCGACCAGCGCCTGGGACACATCCTCCGAGATCCAGCCCTTGCGCGCCAGCATCGCCAGCGCCTGCACCGTGCCGCGCAGGCGCAGATCGGGGTCGCGCCCGCCGCAGATCAGCTGCCTTGTCTGGGCGAAGAACTCGATGGCGCGGATGCCGCCGCGGCCCAGCTTGACGTCATGTCCGGCAAACTCGAACGCCTCGCGCAGCCGCTTGTGGGCGCGGATGCGCCGCTGCATGTCATAGGCGTCCTCGATGGCGGCGAAATCGAGATGTCGCCGCCAGATGAAGGGCGCGATCGCCTGCAGGAACGCCTCGCCACCCGCAATGTCGCCGGCACAGGGCCGGGCCTTGATCAGCGCCGCGCGTTCCCAGTTGCGGCCGACCGATTCGTAATAGGCCTCGGCCATGCCGGCGCCGATACAGACCGGGGTGACCGCGGGATCGGGGCGCAGCCTCAGATCGGTGCGGAACACATAGCCATCGGCGGTGACCGCCGACAGCGAGCGGACCATGCGCTGGATCACCCGCACATAGCCCGAACGGATATCGGCATAGTCCTCGGCCGGGTGGCGGTCTTCGTCGAAGAGGCAGATCAGGTCGATATCGGAGGAATAGTTGAGCTCGCCCGCCCCCATCTTGCCCATGGCCAGCACGATGGGCGGCGGCGCATCCCGGGGCAGCCGGCCGCGGCGGATTTCCTGCGCCAGATGATGGGCGAGCGCGCTGGCGACCGCCAGATCGGCGAAGTCGGTCAGAAACCCGGTCACCTGTTCCAGCGACCACACCCCGCCGAGATCGGCGAGCGCGGTCAGGAGCGCCACGCGCCGCTTGCGCAGGCGCAGCGCCCGGTCGGGCGATGCGTCGGGTTCGGTCTCCAGCGGCGCCAGCAGGGCGGCGGCGCTGTCCTCGGGCCGGGCCGACGCGATGCCGTGCAGCCAGTCCGCCTCGGCGGTGATTGCGGCGTTGAGAAAGCGCGAGGCGCCGGCCGCGCCCTCGACCAGCGCGGCGAAGGCTTCCGGCGCAGCCTCGAGGCGTGCGCGCGCCTCGGCCCCGCGCGCGGCATCGACGGGCAGCGGAAACCGCTGGATCAGATCGGCAAGGCGCATGTCGCCGTGTCCGCTTTGCCCGTGCCGGTCACCGTCCCCGGAACACCGCGGCGCGCTTTTCCATGAACGCCATGACGCCTTCGAGATAGTCTTCGCTGCGCCCCGCCTCGCCCTGTGCGCTCGCCTCCGCCTCGAGCTGGGCGGCCAGATCGTTGGCGAAGCTGCGGCGCAGCACCGATTTCATCAGGGCAAAGGCGCGGGTGGGTCCGCGAGCGAGCTGGACGGCGCGCGCCGCGACATGTTCGGGGAACTGCTCGTCGGGCACCACCTCCCAGATCATGCCCCAGGCCTCGGCCTGCGCGGCGGGGATCTTCTCGGCGAACAGCGCCGCCCCCATCGCCTTGGCCAGTCCCATGCTGCGCGGCAGCCAGTAGGTGCCGCCGGCATCCGGTACCAGCCCGATGCGGGCGAAGGCCTCCATGAAATAGGCGCTCTCGGCCGCGATCACCACATCGGCGGCGAGGGCGAGATTGGCCCCCGCCCCCGCCGCGGCGCCATTGACCGCGGCGATGGTGGGGATCGGGCAGCCTGCCAGCGCCTCGATCAGCGGGTGATATTCCTCGATGAGCGTGCGCTGCAGGTCGACATCGGCCGCATTCTGGCGCTGGCCGAGATCCTGGCCCGAGCAGAACGCCCGGCCGGCGCCCGTCAGCACCGCCACCCGCGCCTCGCCCTCGGCCCGGCGCAGCGCGTGCAGCAGATCCACGCGCATCTGGGCGGTCATGGCGTTGAGCTGCTCGGGCCGGTTGAGCGTGATGGTCGCGACATCCGATTCCAGATCGTAGATGATCGTCTCGTAGCTCATCGGTCCTCTCCCATCAGCCGGTCGAGCCGGGCCTTTTCCTCGGCACTGAGCGCGGGCTGCGTCTCGTGCGGCAATCGCCGGCGCAGGCGCCAGTAGGCCAGACCGCCGAGGATAAGCGCGATCGGACCGGCGGCCCAGAGCAGGATGTTGGCCCCGCTCATGCGCGGGCGCATCAGCACGAAATCGCCATAGCGGGCGACGAAGAAGTCCAGCACCTCCTGGTCGGTGTCGCCGGCCATGATCCGCTCGCGCACGATCAGGCGGGCATCATGCGCCCAGTCGGCATCGGAGGAGGCGATCACCTGGCCGCGGCAGACCACGCAACGGATCTGTTCGTCGAGCGCCTGCGCGCGCGCCTCCAGCGCCGGGTCGGCCAGCATCTCGTCAGGCTGGACAGCCAGGGCGGGACCGGCCAGCAGGAAAAGGACGAGGAGAACCGCGCGCATCGCTCACTCGGCCGGCACGGCCGGGGCGGCGGGACGGCGCGCGGGCGCCCCGACCCGGTAGCGCCGGTCGGTCAGGCTGAGAACCGCGCCCAGCGCCATCACCATCCCGCCCAGCCAGATCCAGTCGGCCAGCGGCTTGACATAGACCCGCACCGCCCATTTGCCGGTGCCGCTCCTGTCACCGAGAACGATGTAGACGTCTCGGGCAAGCCCCGAATCGATACCCGCCTCGGTGGTCGGCATGCGCTGGCTGGGATAGAAGCGCTTCTCGGCGCAGAGCTCGGCGACCTTCCGACCGTCACGCTGGACCTCGAACAGACCGTAATCGGTGGTGAAGTTGCGCGCCCCGCTCTCGCGGATCAGCGCCATCAGGCCGCCAAAGCCCGAAGGCTCGGCATGGCCACAGCCGGGAATGCGGAAATCCGCACCGACCGGCAGCCGGTCGACCTTCTGCAGCGTGACCTGATAGCCGGCCAGTTCCAGCGACTCGCCGGGGGCAAGCTGGGTGATCGTCTGTTCCTCCCAGGCCGAGACGCCGGCGATGCCGAGGAAGGTCAGCCCCAGCCCGGCATGGGCCACCGCCTTGCCCAGATCGGCGCGCGGCAGGCTGGCCAGCCGGCGCAGGCTCTCGGCCAGGGGAACCCGGCCCATCCGCACGCGCTCGAGCAGATCGAGCAACGCCCCCAGTATCAGCCAGACCGCCAGCATGAAGCCGATCGGGGCCAGCAGGCTGCGGCCGGTCTGCACCACCCAGACGGCCACCCCGACCATGAGCACGATCGCGGCCAGCGGCAGGAACGGGCGCAGCGCCCGGCCCAGACGCGCCCGCTTCCAGGGCAGCATGGCGGCGACCGGCAGCGCGATGGCCAGCGCGATCATGAACGGGGTGAAGGCGGCATCGAAGAAGGGCGGGCCGACCGAGACCTTTTCGCCGGTGGCGAATTCGGCGATCAGCGGCCACATCGTGCCCACCAGCACCACCAGCGCCGCGACGCTGAGCAAGAGGTTGTTCAGCACCAGCCCCGATTCACGGCTGACAAGCGCGAAGACGCCGCGCGAGGCGAGCAGCGGCGCGCGCCAGGCGTAGAGCACCAGCGCGCCCCCGATGGCCACGGCCAGGATGCCGAGGATGAAGAACCCGCGCGTCGGGTCGGAAGCGAAGGCATGCACCGAGGTGATGACGTTGGAGCGCACCAGGAAGGTGCCGATCAGCGAGAAGGAAAACGCCAGCACCGCCAAGAGCACCGTCCAGCTCTTCAGGCTCTCGCGCTTTTCGACCACGATCGCCGAATGCAGGAGCGCGGCCGCGACCAGCCATGGCATGAAGGAGGCGTTTTCCACCGGATCCCAGAACCACCAGCCGCCCCAGCCCAGCTCGTAATAGGCCCAGTAGCTGCCGAGCGCGATGCCCACGGTCAGGAACAGCCAGGCCGCCAGCGTCCAGGGCCGCACCCAGCGCGCCCAGGCGGCATCGACCCGGCCCTCGATCAGCGCGGCCACGGCAAAGGAATAGGCCATCGAAAGCCCGACATAGCCCAGATAGAGGAAGGGCGGGTGGAAGGCGAGACCGGGATCCTGCAGGAGCGGGTTGAGATCGTTGCCCTCCAGCGGCGGATCGACGAGCCGCAGGAACGGGTTCGAGGTCAGGAGCATGAAGGCGAGGAAGGCCACGCCGATCATCGCCTGCACGCTGAGCACCCGCGCCTTCAACCGCGGCGGCAGTGCGCCCCCCCGCCAGGCCACCAGCGCGCCGAACAGCGTCAGGATCAGGGTCCACAGCATCAGCGAGCCTTCGTGATTGCCCCAGACGCCGGTAACCTTGTAGAGCATCGGCTTGGCCGAGTGGCTGTTGGCGGCCACCAGCCGGACCGAGAAATCCGAGACCACGAAAGCATGGGTCAGCGCAGCGAAGCTCAGCGCCACCAGCAGGAATTGCAGACCCGCCGCCGGCGCGGCCAGCCGCATCCAGTCGCTCCAGCCGCGCGCCGCGCCGATCAGGGGCACAACCGCCTGCACCAGCGCCACGGCAAGGGCGAGAACGAGGGCGAAATGGCCAAGCTCGGCGATCATGATCGGGGCTCCCGCTGCATCCCTGTCAGCTAAGCGGTTTTGCCCGAATCCTCAATCGCCAATCGGCAAAATCGCCGCGATCGGCCGGCACGCCGGCCTGCCCGGCCCCGGTCAAGGCCGCGCGGCACGCGCGCCGCGACAGCGGTTGCCTTGAGGGGGGGCAAGGCAGGCCAAAGCATGGAATTCGGCGCCTGATACCGGCCGCCCCTTCGACCGACCCGTCTGGCGGGAATGCCCGAACCCTTCGAAATCGGGGGCGTCGAGGCGCGGGAAAGGGCCCGGCGATCGCGATCATCCGGCCCGATCGGGAAAGGGCGGCGCGAGGCCGGGGACAGGAAAGGCATGACGGTCGGGCATCGTGTCAGGCAGCGCCGGCCCGTGCCGATGGGCTCGGGCGGAGGCGAAATCGTGGCGCCAGCGGAGTTTGTTCCCAGTTTTCACCTGTTTGACAGAGACCCCTGCAAAACTCCGGCATGAATGCAAACCGCTGAATCGGCCCGGTTTCCGGTCATCATGATCGCACGCCTAAAGTATTTAGAAAATAATTCCCCAATCAATATTTATCAATCAACAGTGAAAATAATCACAACATGACCGGCGCCGCATTTCGCCTCCGCCCAGGCGATGCGACAGGGTCTGGCCGGCAGGGTTTCGCAGGGGTCCCTGACAGAGAGTCCTGCAAAACCCGGATGCAGACAGGCATCCTGAATGTGCCAGCTTTCAGACCAATCAAAACTGCATGCGTATAAAGTAATTAGAAGAGAGTCCTGCAAAACTCCGGCGCGACGGGGCATCCCATGCGAGACGCGTTTTCTGCAAACGTGTATTGCGC
>RFIR01000239.1 GCA_003695135.1 Alphaproteobacteria bacterium
ATAATATAAGATCTATAAATCCAAAGCAAGTATCGCTCGATATTTTCTTTATCCTGTTCTCGAAAACCATCACGACCAAGGAAAGATGCCGCTATCAAACATAGATCAGCTGCCTCTGGCAAAATACTGGCAAGCTCCGCGGCATTAGAAAAAGGTCGCGCTTCAGTAGACTGACTGTGTCTTTCGTTGACCAACAGCGCTTCCTCCACTGAATAGACCCCCACACGTTAGCTGCCTTGACGTCCCATGGAAACCCCCGCATATCCGCGCCCATGACCCCGCTTGCCAACATCCGCAACTTCTCGATCGTGGCCCATATCGACCACGGCAAGTCGACGCTGGCCGACCGTCTGATCCAGATGACCGGCGCGGTCGAGGATCGCGAGATGAAGGAGCAGCTGCTCGATTCGATGGATATCGAGCGCGAGCGCGGCATCACCATCAAGGCACAGACCGTGCGGCTGGAATACCGCGCGCGCGACGGGCAGGACTACGTGCTCAACCTGATCGACACGCCGGGCCATGTCGATTTCGCCTATGAGGTCAGCCGCTCGATGCGCGCGGTCGAGGGCTCGCTGCTGGTCGTCGATGCCTCTCAGGGCGTGGAGGCGCAGACGCTGGCCAATGTCTATCAGGCCATCGAGGCCGATCACGAGATCGTCCCCGTTCTCAACAAGATCGACCTGCCGGCGGCCGAGCCCGACCGGGTGCGCGAGCAGATCGAGGATGTGATCGGTATCGACGCCTCCGACGCCGTGCTGATCTCGGCCAAGACCGGCCAGGGCGTGGAGGATGTGCTGGAGGCCATCGTCACCCGCCTGCCGCCGCCCCGGGGCGATGCCGAGGCGCCGCTGAAGGCGATGCTGGTCGATTCCTGGTACGATGCCTATCTCGGCGTCATCGTTCTGGTGCGCATCATGGACGGGGTGCTGAAGAAGGGCGACCGCATCCGCATGATGCAGACGAGTGCCGTCTACCAGCTCGACCGGGTCGGCGTGTTCCGCCCCGGCCTGCAGCCGGTCGACGCGCTGGGGCCGGGCGAGATCGGCTTTCTGACCGCCTCGATCAAGCAGGTGCGCGACACCCGCGTCGGCGACACCATCACCCATGACAAGCGGCCCTGCGCCGCCCCCCTGCCCGGCTTCAAGCCGGCCCAGCCGGTGGTGTTCTGCGGCCTGTTCCCGGTCGACAATGCCGAGTTCGAGGATCTGCGCGATGCCATCGAGAAGCTCGCGCTCAACGATGCCAGCTTCACCCACGAGATGGAGACCTCCGCCGCGCTGGGATTCGGCTTCCGCTGCGGGTTCCTCGGGCTGTTGCATCTGGAGGTGGTTCGCGACCGGCTGGAGCGCGAGTTCGACATCGAGCTGATCACCACCGCGCCCTCGGTGGTCTATCGCGTCCACACCACCGACGGGCAGATGCTGGAGCTGCACAACCCTGCCGACATGCCCGATCCGATGAAGATCGACCGCATCGAGGAGCCGTGGATCAAGGCCACCATCCTGGTGCCGGACGAATATCTCGGCGACGTGCTCAAGCTCTGCCAGGACCGGCGCGGGGTGCAGACCGACCTCACCTATGCCGGCAGCCGCGCCATGGTGAATTACGACCTGCCGCTGAACGAGGTGGTGTTCGACTTCTACGACCGGCTGAAATCGGTGACCCGCGGCTATGCCAGCTTCGATTATCAGATCGCCGATTACCGCGAGGGCAACCTCGTGCGCATGACCATCCTGGTCAATGAGGAGCCGGTGGATGCGCTGTCGGTGATCGTGCATCGCGACAAGGCCGAGGCGCGCGGCCGGGCGATGTGCGAGAAGCTGAAAGGTCTGATCCCGCAGCACCTGTTCAAGATCCCGATCCAGGCGGCGGTGGGCGGGCGCATCATCGCGCGCGAGACGATTTCCGCGCTGCGCAAGGATGTTACGGCCAAATGTTACGGCGGCGATGTAACCCGCAAGCGCAAGCTTCTGGAAAAGCAGAAGGCGGGCAAGAAGAAGATGCGCCAGTTCGGCCGGGTAGACATCCCGCAGGAAGCGTTCATATCGGCACTGAAGATGGATGGGTGAGCGCCGGCTTTTGCCGGGCCATCCTCTCTTCATGGCGACCCTTTTTCGAGGAAAGGTTCCGGTTCTTTTCTGATCCAGCGAAGGCGATCCCCGGGAACCGGTGCATGTTCCTGTCATGAAGGGGCGGCGGCGAAGCGAAGCTGTGGATGGATCCGGAAGCGAGCATCACGGCGCGCACGAATTTCGATACCAGAACGCTTCGGCAACCGGTCGTGATGGCCACCGCCCGTTCTACGGGAATCGTGGGGCCATGGCATGGGCATTTCGGCCGACAGCCTGCGCCTCGACGAGGACATCACGTGGGTCGCACCGACCCGACGTGAGGCAGTGGAGATCAGCCCCTTCGGTCTGCAGCGGGTGGCGCTTGACGAGGATATCTCGGTCTCAAGGACTCCTGGCCGGCCTGGGTGACCGGACCGCGCCGGGAACAGAGGCGGCGTAACAGCAAACGATGGGCGGGCGAGCTTGACCCCGTTTCAATCGGGGCGATACTGCCTTTCACCTTTCCTTACTGTGAAAAATCACGCGTAACCTGTTGAAAAAGTGACCCCCTGCAAAACCCTGCCGGCCAGACCCGGGTGTTCCGCGCGGGCGGATGCGAAAAGCGGCGCCGGCGGCGATTATCCATGATTTTCACCTATTTTGTAGAGACCCCTGCAAAACACTGGCATGAATGCAAAGCGCCGAATCGGCCCGATTTTCGGTCATCATGATCGCGCGCGCGTAAAGTAATTAGAAAATAGTTCCCCAATCAATATTTAACAATCAACAGTGAAAATAATCACAACATGACCGGCGCCGCATTTCGCGGCGCCCGAGCGCAGCGCCCGGGTCTGGCCAGCGGAGTTTCGCAGGGGTCTCTTCTAATTATTTTATCTGCATGCAATCTTGATGAATAGAAATCATGGCACTGCAAGTACTTGCCTTCATGACTGAGTTTCACAGGGATCTCATCGTGACGCACTCATTTGCATCCCATCCGATCCGTTTGGGATAACGAGGCAGGCGCGCGCTGCCGCCCC
>RFIR01000240.1 GCA_003695135.1 Alphaproteobacteria bacterium
AGGACCGGGTGCGCGAGGGCAGGCGCGAGGCCGAGGCCGCCTTCGGCAGCGGCGAGGGCTATCTGGAGCGTCTGATCCCGCGCGCGCGCCATGTCGAGGTGCAGATCCTCGGCGACCGCCACGGCAACATCTACCATCTCTACGAGCGCGACTGCTCGGTGCAGCGGCGCAACCAGAAGGTCGTGGAACGCGCGCCCGCGCCCTATCTCGATGACGCGCGCCGCGCGGAGCTGTGCGAGCTCGGCCGGCGCATCTGCGCCCATGTCAATTACGAATGCGCCGGCACCGTCGAGTTCCTGATGGACATGGAAGACGGCGCCTTCTACTTCATCGAGGTCAATCCGCGCATCCAGGTCGAGCATACGGTGACCGAGGAGGTCACCGGGATCGACATCGTGCGCGCCCAGATCCTGATCTCCGAAGGCAAGAGCCTCGCCGAGGCCACCGGCATCGCCCGTCAGGAGGATATCGCGCTGCGCGGCCACGCCATCCAGTGCCGCATCACCACCGAGGACCCGCTCAACAACTTCATCCCCGATTACGGCCGCATCACCGCCTATCGCGGCGCCACCGGCTTCGGCATCCGCCTCGATGGCGGCACCGCCTATTCCGGCGCCGTCATCACCCGATACTATGACAGCCTGCTGGAAAAGGTGACAGCCTGGGCGCCGACCCCCGAACAGGCCATCGCCCGCATGGACCGGGCCTTGCGCGAATTCCGCATCCGCGGCGTGGCGACCAATATCGTCTTCGTGGAAAATCTCCTGAAACATCCGAAGTTTCTGGACAATTCCTACCACACGAAATTCATCGACGAGACGCCCGAGCTCTTCACCTTCCAGGCCCGGCGCGACCGGGCGACCCGCATCCTCACCTTCCTCGCCGACATCACGGTCAACGGCAATCCGGAGGTGACCGGCCTGCCGCGCCCGCGCAGCGACCTGCACGAGCCGCGCCTGCCGAAACCGCGCGCCGAGGCGCCGCCGCGCGGCGTGCGCGATCTGCTGCTGGAGGAAGGCCCGAAGGCGGTGGCCGACTGGATGCTGGGCCAGCGGCGGCTCCTGATGACCGACACCACCATGCGCGATGCGCATCAGAGCCTTCTGGCCACCCGCATGCGCTCGATCGACATGATCAACGTCGCCGAGGCCTATGCCGCCAACCTGCCGGGGCTGTTCTCGCTGGAATGCTGGGGCGGGGCGACCTTCGATGTCGCCTACCGCTTCCTGCAGGAATGCCCCTGGCAGCGGCTGCGCGATCTGCGCGCGCGCATGCCCAACATGCTGCTGCAGATGCTGCTGCGCGCCTCCAACGGGGTGGGCTATACCAACTATCCCGACAATGTGGTGCAGGCCTTCATCGCACGCGCCGCCGAGACCGGCATCGACCTCTTCCGCGTCTTCGATCCGCTCAACTGGGTGGAAAACATGCGCGTGGCCATGGATGCTGTGCTGGAAAGCGGCCAGATCCTGGAGGCCGCGATCTGCTATACCGGCGACATCAACGATCCCGACCGCTCGAAATACGATCTGGCCTATTATGTCGGGCTGGCGCGCGAGCTGGAGGCCGCCGGCGCCCATATCCTCGCCATCAAGGACATGGCCGGGCTGGTCAAGCCGGCCGCGGCAACGGCGCTTGTCACGGCGCTCAAGAACGAGATCGCCATCCCGATCCATTTCCACACCCACGACACCTCCGGCATCTCGGCGGCTTCGGTGATCGCCGCGGCCGAGGCCGGGGTGGACGCGGCCGATGCGGCGATGGATGCGTTCTCCGGCCTCACCTCGCAGCCGCCGCTGGGCTCGCTGGTGGCGGCGCTGAGATATACCGAACGCGACACAGGGCTCGACCCGGCCGCGCTGCAGGAGATCTCGGACTACTGGGAGGCGGTGCGCGCGCAATACGCCGCCTTCGAATCGGACATGAAATCGGGCACGGCGGAGGTGTATCTGCACGAGATGCCGGGCGGGCAGGTCACCAATCTGCGCGCGCAGGCGCGGTCCATGGGGCTGGAAGAACGCTGGCACGAGGTCGCCCAGGCCTATGCCGAGGTCAACCGCATGTTCGGCGACATCATCAAGGTCACGCCGACCTCCAAGGTGGTGGGCGACATGGCGCTGGCCATGGTCGCAGGCGGGCTGAGCCGGGCCGATGTCGAGGACCCCGACAGGGAAATCGCCTTTCCCGACAGCGTGGTTGGGCTGATGCGCGGCGAGATGGGCCAGCCGCCGGGCGGGTTTCCGCCGGCGCTGCAGGCAAAGGTGCTGAAGGGCGCCAAGCCCATCGAGGGCCGGCCCGGCGCGCATATGCCGCCCGTCGACATCGAGGCGGAGCGGCGCAAGG
Source organism: Alphaproteobacteria bacterium (assembly GCA_003695135.1). GTDB lineage: Bacteria > Pseudomonadota > Alphaproteobacteria > Rhodobacterales > Rhodobacteraceae > J013. Next base: position 2,344 of record RFIR01000240.1, read on the forward strand.
TCTCCGAGGAGCTCGACCGCATCGAGATCGACGACGAGGATCTGTGCGGCTATCTGATGTATCCGCAGGTGTTTCTCGACTACATGCGACGGCATCGCGACTATGGCCCGGTGCGCACCCTGCCCACCCGCGCCTTCTTCTACGGCATGGAGCCGGGGGAGGAGATCGAGGCCGAGATCGACCCCGGCAAGCGGCTGGTGATCCAGCTGCAGGCGGTGGGGGAGACCGACGAGGAAGGCGATGTGCGGGTCTTCTTCGAGCTCAACGGCCAGCCGCGCGTGATCCGGGTGCCGAACCGGCTGCAGAAATCGGGCCGGACGCGGCGGCCCAAGGCCGAGGAGGGCAACCCGGCCCATGTGCCCGCGCCGATGCCGGGCGTGGTGGCGACGGTCGCGGTCTCGCCCGGTCAGAAGATCAAGCGCGGTGACCTGCTGCTGACCATCGAGGCGATGAAGATGGAGACCGCAATCCACGCCGAGACCGATGGCGTGGTCAAGGCGGTGCATGCGCCTGTCGGGGCGCAGGTCGATGCCAAGGATCTGCTGGTGGAGTTCGAGGCGTAGCGAGGGCGGCCGGGGGCAGGGGGCGCTCCCGCCCGTGGCGCGTGAGCCGACACGGGGCTGCGCCCGTTCGGCCGCTCTTCTCGCGCCATGGCGTTCGCGGCCTCACCCCCACAGGCGGGCGCATTCGCGCCCACCCGGGCGGTCGCATGCCCTTGCG
>RFIR01000241.1 GCA_003695135.1 Alphaproteobacteria bacterium
CCCAGGCCGGCGACGTGTCCGCCTACATCCCGACCAACGTGATCTCGATCACCGACGGGCAGATCTTCCTCGAGACGGGGCTGTTCTATCAGGGCATCCGCCCGGCGGTGAATGTCGGCCTGTCGGTCAGCCGGGTGGGCTCGTCGGCCCAGACCGCGGCGATGAAATCGGTGGCCGGCTCGATCAAGCTGGAGCTGGCGCAGTATCGCGAGATGGCCGCCTTCGCCCAGTTCGGCTCGGACCTCGATGCCGCCACCCAGCGCCTGCTCAATCGCGGCGCAAGGCTGACCGAGCTGCTCAAGCAGCCGCAATATTCGCCGCTGACCAATGCCGAGCAGGTCTGCGTGATCTTTGCCGGCACCCAGGGCTTCCTCGACAAGCTCGAGGTCGATCGGGTCACGGATTTCGAGCGCGGCCTGCTGCACCATCTGCGCAACCACGCAGCCGACCTGCTCGAGGACATCACCAACAACGACCGCAAGGTGGCGGGCGAGCTGGCCGACAGGATCCGGGCGACAATCGAAGATTTCGCCAAGACCTTCGTCTGATCGGAGCAGGGACGGGGGAGCCGGAGCATGCCGAGCCTCAAGGATCTCAAGATCCGGATCGACACGGTCAAGAACACGCGCAAGATCACCTCGGCCATGAAGATGGTCGCCGCCTCCAAGCTGCGCCGGGCGCAGGAGGCGGCCGAGGCCGCGCGGCCCTATGCCGAACGCATGAACGCGGTGCTGGCCAATCTCGCCCGGGCGGCCGCGGATTCGGACGCGGCACCCCGGCTCCTGCGCGGGTCGGGCAAGGACGATGTGCATCTGCTGATCGTCGCCACCGCCGAGCGCGGGCTGTGCGGCGGCTTCAACTCCTCCATCGTCCGGCTGGCGCGGGTCCATGCAACCGAACTCGTCGCCCGCGGCAAGACGGTGAAGATCCTGACCATCGGCAAGAAGGGGCGCGAACAGCTGCGCCGGGAATGGGGCAAGCATTTCATCCACCATGTCGACATGACCGGGGTGCGCAATGTCGGCTATGCCGATGCGGCCGCCATCGCCCGCGACGTGATCAACCGCTTCGAGGCGAACGAATTCGACGTCGCCACCCTGTTCTACAACCGGTTCAAGACGGTTCTGAGCCAGGTGCCCACCGCGCAGCAGCTGATCCCGGCGAAGTTCGAGGATGAGGGCGACGGCGGGGCCGGCATGCATTACGAGTACGAACCCGACGAGGACGAGATCCTCGCCGACCTGCTGCCGCGATCGGTGGGCACGCAGATCTTTCATGCGCTCCTGGAAAACGGCGCCTCCGAACAGGGCGCGCGGATGGCAGCGATGGACAACGCCACGCGCAATGCGGGCGAGATGATCGACCGGCTGACCATCCAGTACAACCGCTCGCGCCAGGCCGCGATCACCAAGGAACTCATCGAGATCATCTCGGGCGCCGAGGCGCTCTGACGGACGGAGACACCCGAAATGGCTGTAAAAACCGGAAAGATCACGCAGGTCATCGGCGCCGTCGTGGACGTGCATTTCGACGATCACCTGCCTCCGATCCTGAACGCGCTGGAGACGGACAATCACGGCAACCGGCTGGTGCTGGAGGTGGCGCAGCATCTGGGCGAAAGCACGGTGCGCACCATCGCCATGGATGCCACCGAAGGGCTCGTCCGCGGCCAGGAGGTGACCGATACCGGCGGCCCGATCACCGTGCCGGTGGGCAATACCACGCTGGGGCGCATCATCAACGTGGTCGGCGATCCGGTCGACGAGATGGACCCGCCGGCAGCCGAGGAGCGCCGCCCGATTCACCAGCCAGCACCGGCCTTCTCCGAACAGGCGACCGAGACCGAGATCCTGGTGACCGGCATCAAGGTGGTCGACCTGCTCGCCCCCTACGCCAAGGGCGGCAAGGTTGGGCTGTTCGGCGGTGCCGGGGTCGGCAAGACGGTGCTGATCCAGGAGCTGATCAACAATATCGCCAAGGTGCATTCGGGCTTTTCGGTGTTCGCCGGTGTCGGCGAGCGCACGCGCGAGGGCAACGACCTCTATCACGAATTCATCGAATCGGGCGTCATCAACATCGACGAGCTGGAAAAGTCGAAGGTCGCCCTGGTCTATGGCCAGATGAACGAACCGCCGGGCGCCCGCGCCCGCGTCGCGCTGACCGGGCTGACGCTGGCCGAGCAGTTCCGCGACCAGTCCGGCACCGACGTGCTGTTCTTCATCGACAACATCTTCCGCTTCACCCAGGCGGGTTCGGAGGTGTCGGCGCTTCTCGGCCGCATTCCCTCGGCGGTGGGCTACCAGCCGACGCTGGCAACCGACATGGGCGCGCTGCAGGAACGGATCACCTCGACCAAGGCCGGCTCGATCACCTCCGTTCAGGCGATCTATGTGCCCGCCGACGACCTCACCGACCCGGCGCCGGCCACCTCGTTCGCGCATCTCGACGCGACGACGGTGCTCAGCCGCCAGATCGCCGAGCTCGGCATCTACCCGGCGGTCGACCCGCTCGATTCGACCTCGCGCATCCTCGATCCCGGCGTGGTGGGCGAGGAGCATTACCAGGTGGCGCGCGAGGTGCAGGGCATCCTGCAGCGCTACAAGTCGCTGCAGGACATCATCGCCATTCTCGGAATGGACGAGCTGTCGGAAGAGGACAAGCTGATCGTCGCCCGCGCGCGCAAGATCCAGCGCTTCCTCTCCCAGCCCTTCGACGTGGCACAGGTCTTCACCGGCTCGCCCGGCGTGCAGGTGCCGCTGGAAAAGACCATCGACAGCTTCAAGCGCGTCTGCGCCGGCGAGTTCGACCATCTGCCCGAGGCGGCCTTCTACATGGTCGGCGACATCGACGAGGTGATCGCAAAGGCCGAACGCCTCGCCGCCGAAGCCGCCTGAGGACATCGCTATGGCCTGGCAGTTCGATCTGGTGGCGCCGGAGCGCAAGCTCGCCTCGGCCGATGCCGAGGCGGTGACCCTGCCCGGCGCCGAGGGCGACATGACCGCCATGCCCGGTCACGCGCCCTTCCTGACCACGTTGCGGCCGGGGGTGGTGAGCGTCACCGCCGGCGGCAGCCGCAGCGAGTACTTCGTCTCCGGCGGCTTTGCCGAGATCTCGCCCGAATCGATCACGCTGCTGGCCGAGGAGGCGGTTGAACGGTCGGATGTCAGCCGCGAAATGCTCGACCGGCTGATCGCCGATGCCGAGACCGCGCTGAAGGAGGCAGGCGAGGATACCCGCACCGTTGCCGCGCTGCGGGTCAACGATCTGAAATTCGTCGCCGAGACGCTCGGCCTCTGACGTTCGGTTCCCCTGCCCGGCCATGGGCCTGCGGGCGATCGCCGGGTTCGCCCGCGGAGGCCGCGTGCGCAATTGGCGTGACCGGAACTTGGCAACAGTGGCAGCGCCGTTGCTTTGAGCATGTCGCGTTCATTCCGGGTCACGATTGCTCGCAACGCTAAAGTATGCGCGCGCCCCCGGGCGGACGCATGCCCGGGTCGCTTCGCTCTCCGGGCGGCCCGTCCCGATTGGGCACGACATGCTCTATTACCGTGGCTCGCCGAGTTCGACTCACGCCCTGCTGATTTCTCCCACACAGACGGGCCAAGCCCGACGGATGTCCTTGAAGCGTTGAGGGCAGCGCCCGGCCGGGGTGGGCGCGGAAGCGCCCGCCTGGGGGCGGGCGGGCGCTGCCCGGGCTGACGCCCGGGCGGAGTAGGTTCTTGTCATCAAGCC
>RFIR01000025.1 GCA_003695135.1 Alphaproteobacteria bacterium
ACGCGGGGGCATGCGACCGCCCGGCTGGGCGCGAAGCGCCCGCCAAGGGGGCGGGCGGGCGCATGCCCGGGTTCGCTGCGCTCCCCGGGCGGAAAACCCGAATGGGCGCAAAAGGGCTGACCCGCCCGGACGCGGCACGCCTCACGAAAGCGCCAGCCAGACATAGCCGGCATAGACCGCCAGGAAGGCCAGCCCGTGCCGGCGGCCCATCCGCCGGCCCCAAAGCACCACCGGCACCAGCGCCGCGGCGGCGATCAGCATTGCCCAGAGGTCGAAGCGGAAGAAGTGCCCGTCGATGGGGATCGGGCCGAACCAGGCCATCACCCCCATGATCAGCGCAAGATTGAACACGCAGGATCCGATGACATTGCCGATCGCGACCTCGGCCTGACGGCGCAGCGCCGCGGCAACGGTGGTGGCAAGCTCGGGCAGCGAGGTGCCGATGGCGACCACTGTCACCCCGATCACCGCCTCCGACACGCCCGCCGCCCGCGCCAGACCGCGCGCGCCCTCCACCAGCAGGTCGGCGCCCACGGGCAGGATCGCCAGCCCGCCCACGAGCATGATCAGCAGCGGAATCCAGCCCAGCGACAGCTCGTCGACCCCGGTCTCCAGCCCCGCGCGCGCCTTCCGGTCCGAACGCGCAGTGGTGTAGTTCTCCCACAGCGCCCAGACAAACAGGCCGAGCAGGATCGTGCCCTGCCACCAGTGCAGTGGCTGGGTGTAGGCCAGCGCCACGAAGACGAGGCTGACCGCGATCATGATGGTCAGGCTGCGCTGGGGCTGACCGTCGTCCAGAAGCAGCGGCGCCAGCGCCGCCGGCAGGCCCAGTACCAGCAGCACATTGGCGATGTTGGAGCCGATCACATTGCCGATGCCGATCGCCGGGGCACCGTGCAGCGCCGACTGGACCGCCACCAGCAGCTCGGGCAGCGAGGTGCCGAAGGCGACCACGGTCAGGCTGATCACCATTACCGAGACGCCCAGACGCAGGCTGACACCCACCGCCCCGCGCACCAGGATGTCGCCGCCGAGGGTCAGCAGCAGAAGTCCCAGCGCGGTCTGAACGAGGTCCATGCAATGAAGCTCCTGCGCCGGTGGCGATGCTGGCGTTGAGGTAATGCGCAGGGCGCGCGGGAAAAAGACCCTAGGATTTCCAGCCGCAGGGGCAGCCGGTGTCGCCGGCCAGCGGCGCGCCGCAATCGGGGCAGCGCTTCACGCCGATACGCGGCTTGCGGTCGGGCCACAGCTTGACACGCCATTTGCCGACCCAGGCGATGACGGCGAAGAAGACGAGAACCAGAAGGGCGAGCTTGGCCAGCATGTCACATTCCGTATCTGGACCAGAGCGCCCGGTCCTCCAGCGCCTCGCCCAGCCGCGCCGGCAGGGCATGGATGCTCTCGCTGCCCGGCCCGCCAAGGCGTTGCAGCAGGCTGCGGCGAGGCGCGGTGACGCGGAAGCGCACCTTCTCGCCCAGCTTTTCCTTCATCACCGGCACCAGATGGCCGATGCCGTCGGCCAGGCCGAGCTTCACCGCCTGCGTCCCGATCCAGAACGCCCCGGTGAACAGCCCCTTGCCGGTCAGCCGCGCGCCGCGCCGGTCCCGGACCTGGGCGATGAAGCTCTCATGCAGCGATTTCAGGATCGCATCGAGCCGCGCCACCTCGGCCGGATCCTCCGGCCGGAACGGATCGAGGGCCGATTTCTGCTCGCCGGCAGTGTGAACGCGCCGCTCGATCCCGACCCGGGCGATCAGGTCCTGCAGGCCGAAGCCGGCCGAGATCACCCCGATCGAGCCGAGGATCGAGCCGGCATCGGCCCAGATCTCGTCCGCCGCCGTGGCCAGCCAGTAGCCGCCCGAGGCCGCGACATCCTCGCAGAAGGCATAGACCGGGATGCCGGTCTCCTCGGCCAGCCGCCGGATGCGCGCCGCGATCAGCGCCGACTGCACCGGAGAGCCGCCGGGCGAGTTGATCGCCAGCGCCACCGCCGCCGGGCGGCCGCGGCGAAAGGCGCGCTCGATCACCTCGGCCAGCATGTGGTCGGAAAGTGCGGGGCCGAACCGGCCGGCAATGCCGATGGCGCCGTAAAGCCGGATGACCGATACCACCGGGCTGCGCGGGACCAGCGTATCGAGGAAGGAAAACCACCGCATTGCGCTCAAATAGGCGAGGCGGCCTGCATCGGCAAGCACGGTTTTCCTTCACCAACGCGGCCGAATGCGCTAGATTTCGCAACATGAAGGACGGCGACGAGACACCCGGCGCGGGCGTGCCGCAGATGTCGCATGAGGACATACTGCGTCTGCGGCTCGACATTCTGGTGCGCGAACACCGCGATCTCGACGAGGCGATCCATGCGCTCGACGCCGAGGGCCGCGCCGATCCTCTGACCGTGCGGCGGCTGAAGAAGAAGCGGCTGCAGCTGAAGGACCAGATCGCCCGCATCGAGGACGAGCTGACCCCCGACATCATCGCTTGAGCCTTCGCCGATCAGCGGCTAGGCAGGCGCCGGCAGAGCCCAGGCAGGAGAACGCGCCCATGTCCGCCCCGCTGGTCGGCATCGTGATGGGAAGCCGGTCCGACTGGCCGGTGATGGAACCGGCCGCCGAGATGCTGCAGACGCTGCGGGTCGCCCATGAGGTGCGCATCGTCTCGGCCCACCGCACACCGGACCGGCTGTGGCGTTATGGCAGCGAGGCCGAGGGGCGGGGGCTGAGGGTGATCATCGCCGGCGCCGGCGGCGCGGCCCATCTGCCCGGCATGCTCGCCTCCAAGACCCGGCTGCCGGTTCTGGGCGTGCCGGTGCCGGCCACGGCGCTGAACGGGCTCGATGCGCTCTATTCCATCGTGCAGATGCCGCGCGGCTTTCCGGTCGGCACGCTGGCCATCGGCAAGCCCGGTGCGGCCAATGCCGGGCTTCTGGCCGCGCAGATCCTCGCGCTCTCCGATCCCGATCTCGCCGGACGGCTGCGCGACTGGCGCGCGGCGCTCTCGGCCGCGGTGCCCGAGACCCCGACCGATGGCTGAGCCGCCCCTGCCTCCGGGCAGTACCATCGGCATTCTCGGCGGCGGCCAGCTTGGCCGCATGCTGTCGATGGCCGCGGCGCGGCTGGGCATGAGAGCCCACATCTATGCACCGGAGCCTGACCCGCCGGCCGGCCATGTCGCGCATCGGGTGACCACGGCGGGCTGGGACGACCACGCCGCGCTCGACGCCTTTGCCGCAACGGTCGATGTGGTGACGCTGGAATTCGAGAACATACCGGTCGAGACCCTGCACCGGCTTGCGTCGTCGCGGCCGGTGCGCCCCGGCCCCGGGTCGCTGGAGGTCAGCCAGGACCGGCTCGCCGAAAAGCGCTTCCTGAATGCGGCCGGCATCGCCACCGCCCGGTTCCATCCCGTCGACGGCGAGGAGGATATCGCGCGGGCCATCGTCGCCTGCGGCGCGCCGGGCATCCTGAAAACGCGGCGCCTCGGCTATGACGGCAAGGGCCAGATCCGCATCGAGGCGGCCGGCGAGGCGGGGGCGGCCTGGTCCGCGCTCGGCCGACGGCCGGCGATTTACGAAGCCTTCGTCGATTTCGGTCTGGAACTGTCGGTGGTCGCCGCACGCGGGCGCGACGGCGCGGTCGCCTGCTTCGATCCGGCCGAGAACCGGCATGAAGCCGGCATCCTGCGCCGTTCCACGGTGCCGGGGGCGGTATCGGCGGCGCAGCGGGTCGAGGCGGCGCTGATCGCCGGGCGCATCCTCAACGCGCTCGACCATGTCGGGGTGATGGGGGTGGAATTCTTCGCCGCCGGGAACGGGCTTCTCGTCAACGAGATCGCGCCGCGGGTGCACAATTCCGGGCACTGGACCATCGAGGCCTGCACGATCGACCAGTTCGAGCAGCACATCCGCGCCATCTGCGGCTGGCCGCTGGGCGACGGCGCACGGCATGCCGATGCGGTGATGGAAAACCTGATCGGCGCCGAGGCCGGGGACTGGCCGCGCATCGCCGCCGACCCCGCCGCCGCGCTGCATCTCTACGGCAAGGACCCGCCGCGCCCGGGGCGCAAGATGGGCCATGTGACGCGAATCCGGCCGCGGGGCTGAGGCCGTCCGCCGGCCCACCCGGCCGGCGCGTCTAGGCCCGGTAGCCCTGGCGCGCCGCGTTGGCCTTGCAGTCGTCCTCGGACAGATAGCCCTCGGAGGATGCCCCGACGACCTGACCGTTCGAGGCCTTGCGCCGCCAGCGATACTGGCCGCGCTTGTCGGTATAGAACTCCCACTTGTCCGAGGCCTTGTAGCCGCGGTTCATGTTGGCCTCGCAATCGGCCTTGGACTTGTAGCCCTCCGAAGCGGCGCCGACGATCTTGCCGTTCGTGGCGATGCGGCGCCAGCGCCACTCGCCGCGCTTGTCCTTGTAGACCTCGAACTTGTCCCTTTCTCCGGCCATGTCTCCTCGCTCCCTGTCCTGTCGGTTCCATGATCCATGTTGCGCAGCATCCGCAGCCGGCGCAAGCGTCACGCCGGTCTTTTAACGCCCGATGCGCGAATTGCCAGCAGAACGCCACCGGCAATCAGCGCCGCGCCCGCGACGAAACGCCAGGTCAGCGTCTCGGCAAGAAAGACCATGCCCCCGCCCATGGCGATCAGCGGCACGCTGGTCATGGCGACGGCCGAGAGCGTGGCGCTGAGGCTGCGCAGGGCGGTGTACCAGATGGCGTAGCCGCAGCCCGAGGCCACCGCGCCGGAGGCAACCGCAAGCCCGATGCCCGCCAGAGACGCCGTCTCGCCGGCCGTCATCGCCGCCACGGCCAGCGGAACCCCGCCCAGGCCGGCGGCCCACAGAAAGCTCGATGCGGTATCGGCCAGCGGATGCGGCGAGCCGCGCCCCTGAAGCGTGTAGACGCCCCAGCCCGCCGCTGCCACCAGCATCAAGAGCGCCGACAGCGTGTCGGGCGCTGTCGCGCCGGGCAGGAAGAGCACCGCCAGCCCGGAGAGCCCCAGCGCCGAACCCAGCCAGCGCCCCCAGCCGGGACGCTCGCCGCCCAGCAGCGCGCCTGCGAACACGGTCACCTGCACGCCGGCGAAGAGAAGCAGGGCGCCGGTCCCCGCATCGAGCATCAGATAGGCCCAGGAAAAGGCCGCCGCGTAGATCAGCAGCGCCAGGCCGTTGCGCCAGAACGACTGTCGCAGGATGCCGGGCGCGAAGGGCCGGCTGCGCACCAGCGCCGCCAGCAGCGCCAGTCCCGATCCGAGCCGTATCGCGGTGAAGAGCGCGGGGCCGATATCGCCGCCCGCCAGCGCCATGCGGGTGAGCACCGAGTTGGCGGCGAAGGCAATCAGCGCAAGGCTCGTGATCAGGAACAGGCGCATGCGCTCATCTTGCCACGGCCCGACCGCTCTGCCTACAGGAAGCCCGCGCTCCATTCTCCATCGCCCCTGCGGGCGATGACCGGGGCGCTGCCCCGGACCCCGGAGTATTGCGGCCAAGAAGAAGAGGACGGTTGCTCCGACGCTGCGGCTGCGGTCACGGGCCGGTACAGGCTCCACGGCCGCCCGGGAGCTGCAAACAAAAAAATGGGGAGCCTTTCGGCTCCCCGTGCAACGTCTGTCCCTCGTTGATGCCAAGAGACTGTTCTTGTTGCTTTTCTTACATCATGCCGCCCATGCCGCCCATGTCGGGCATGCCGCCGCCGGCCGGCGCGGTCTTCGGCTCGGGCTTGTCGGCCACCATCGCCTCGGTGGTGATCAGGAGGCCGGCGACCGAGGCCGCATCCTCCAGCGCGGTGCGGACCACCTTGGCCGGGTCGATGACGCCGAAGTGGAACATGTCGCCATATTCCTCTTCCTGGGCATTGAAGCCGAAGGTCGGGTCATCGGACTCGCGCACCTTGCCGGCGACCACCGCACCGTCGACGCCGGCATTCTCGGCGATCTGGCGCAGTGGCGCCTCGAGCGCCTTGCGAACGATGGCGATGCCGGCATCCTGATCGGGATTGACACCCTTGACATCGACGAGCTTCTTGGCCGCGTTGACCAGCGCCACGCCGCCGCCCACGACGATGCCTTCCTGCACCGCGGCGCGGGTTGCGTTCAGCGCGTCATCGACACGGTCCTTGCGCTCCTTGACCTCGACCTCGGTCGAGCCGCCGACGCGGATCACCGCCACGCCGCCCGCGAGCTTGGCCAGCCGCTCCTGCAGCTTCTCGCGGTCGTAATCGGAGGTGGTCTCCTCGATCTGCTGGCGGATCTGTGCGACGCGGGCCTTGATCTCGGCCTTGTCGCCGGCGCCATCGACGATGGTGGTGTCGTCCTTGGTGATGCGGACCCGCTTGGCCTGGCCGAGCATGTCGATGGTGACATTCTCAAGCTTCATGCCGAGATCTTCCGAGATCACCTGGCCGCCGGTCAGAATGGCGATGTCCTGCAGCATGGCCTTGCGGCGATCGCCGAAGCCGGGCGCCTTGACGGCGGCGATCTTCAGCCCGCCGCGCAGCTTGTTGACCACCAGCGTGGCCAGCGCCTCGCCCTCGACATCCTCGGCGATGACCAGAAGCGGCTTGCTGGTCTGGATCACGCTCTCGAGCAGCGGCACCATCGGCTGCAGCGAGCTGAGCTTCTTCTCGTGCAAGAGGATGTAGGCGTCCTCGAGCTCGGCCACCATCTTGTCGGCATTGGTGATGAAATAGGGCGAGAGATAGCCGCGGTCGAACTGCATGCCCTCGACGACCTCGGTCTCGGTCTCAAGGCCCTTGTTCTCCTCGACCGTGATCACGCCCTCATTGCCGACCTTCTGCATGGCGTCGGCAATCTGGCGACCGATCTCGGTCTCGCCATTGGCCGAGATGGTGCCGACCTGGGCGACCTCGTCGCTGTCCTTGACCTCGCGGGCCATGGCCTTGATGTCCTCGACGACCTTCGACACCGCCAGGTCGATGCCGCGCTTGAGGTCCATCGGGTTCATGCCGGCGGCAACGCCCTTGAGGCCCTCGCGCAGGATGGCCTGGGCCAGCAGGGTGGCGGTGGTGGTGCCGTCGCCGGCCTCGTCATTGGTGCGGCTGGCCACTTCGCGGACCATCTGCGCACCCATGTTCTCGAACTTGTCCTCGAGCTCGATTTCCTTGGCGACCGTCACGCCGTCCTTGGTGATGCGCGGGGCGCCGAAGCTCTTGTCCAGCACCACGTTGCGGCCCTTGGGACCCAGCGTCACCTTGACCGCATTGGCCAGGATGTCGACGCCCTTGAGCATGCGCTCGCGGGCATCGGAGTGAAATTTCACTTCCTTTGAAGCCATGTTGTCGCTCCGTTCCTGTCAGATCTGCAGATGTTCGGGTGTTCGCGCTCAGGCAGCCTTGGCGGCCGCGCTGGCGTCGATGATGCCGAGGATGTCGCTTTCCTTCATGATCAGATAGTCCTCACCCTCGATCTTGACCTCGGTGCCGGACCACTTGCCGAACAGGATGCGGTCGCCGGGCTTCACGGCCATGGGGATCAGCTCGCCCGAATCCTTGCGCGCACCCTCGCCACAAGCGATGACCTCGCCTTCGGCGGGCTTTTCCTTCGCGGTATCGGGGATGATCAGGCCACCCTTGGTCTTTTCCTCGCTCTCGATCCGGCGGACCAGAACCCGGTCATGCAACGGGGTAAAATGCATGGTTATCGCTCCTTGACAGCGCAGTTCGCTTCGGTTTGATGGGGCGAGGCGCAAGGCCTGTTAGCACTCACCGCCCCCGAGTGCTAACAGGCGGGCATGTAAAGCGCAGACCCCATCGTGTCAAGACCCCCGAAAGCACTGGGAAACAGGGAAGGAATGCCGCAGGCGCGCGATTTGCGACGAGCGGTGACGGTTGCGCTTTTGACCATGCTGGTGGTGATGCCCGCCCCGCTCGCCCGCGCCGCCTGCAGCGGTCCGGGATACCTCGCCACGCTGGCCCGGAGCCATCCTGACGCGCTGGCCGGGATCGTCGCCAAATCCGCTGCGGTGCCATATGCGAGGGGGCGGTTCTGGCGCGTGGAGAAGGATGGAAGGGTCAGCCACATCTTCGGCACGCTGCATTCGGCCGATCCGGCCCTGTCGTCGCTGCCGGTACCGGTCGAGCAGGCGCTGGAGACGGCACGCCTCCTGCTGGTCGAGGTGCTGCCGGAGGAGCAGCGCCGCCTGTCGCGGCTGATCGCCGCCGATCCCGACCGGTTCTTCGACGCGGGAGGCGCGCCGCTTTCCCGAAAGCTTTCCGCCGCAGCGTGGCGCAGGCTCCGCAAGCGGCTGACGGCACTGGGGTACGATCCCGGGCGGGCCGCCCGGATCCGGCCCTGGTTCGCGGCGATGCTGATCGCCTCGCCGCCCTGCATCCTCGCCGACATGCGGCGGGGCGCAAGGCTGATGGATTTCCGGCTCGTGGACCGGGTTCGCGAAAGCGGCCGGCCGGTGCGGGCGCTGGAGGGGCTGGAGGAGACGCTTGCCATCTTCGAGCTGTCCACCGAGGACAGGCAGCTGGCGCTGTTGCGCCTCGGTCTCGCCTTCGCCGACCGGCTGGACGAGCTGACCGTGGCCACGCGCCAGCTCTATCTCGCCGGCGAGATCCACCGCATCTGGCTGCTCAACGAGACGTTTGTGGCGCTGGAAACCGGCGAGGCGGCGCTGATGGACGCGCTGCAGCTCTTTCGCGAGCGCGCGCTGGTGGCGCGAAACCGGGCATGGCTGCCGGCGATCGAGGCGGAGCTGGCCCGGGGCGGCGTCTTCATCGCGGTGGGCGCGCTGCATCTTTCGGGCCCGGACGGTCTTCCGGCCTTGCTGAGCGCGCGCGGATATCGCATCAGCCCCGTCACCCTGCCGCGACCGGAGACCGCCCAATGAACCCGCCCCCGATCATCGACAGCCTCGACGCACTGCCCCGCCGCTATCGCGCGCTGTTCTGCGATGTCTGGGGCTGCCTGCATGACGGGGTGCGCATCTTCCCCGCCGCCGCCGAGGCGCTCATCCGTTACCGCAAGGCGGGCGGGCATGTGGTGCTGATCACCAATGCGCCGCGGCCCCATTCCGTGACTGCCCGCCAGCTGCGGGCCATGCGCGCGCCCGAAGGGCTCTACGATGCCATCGTCACCTCCGGCGATGCCGCGCAGGCAGGGCTGGCCGCCGGGGTGGTGGGCAGCCGGGTCTATCATCTCGGGCCCGAGCGCGACGAGGAATTCTTCCGCGACCTGCCGGCCGAAATCGCCAACCCCGTGCCCATCGAGCGGGTGCCGCTGAAGGAAGCGGAAGGCATCGTCTGCACCGGGCTGTTCGACGACGAGACCGAGACGCCGGAGGATTACCGCGCCATCATCCTCGAAGGCGTCAACCGGCGGCTGCCGATGCTGTGCGTCAACCCCGACATCGTGGTCGATCGCGGCGAACGGCGCATCTATTGCGCCGGCGCCATCGCCCAGGCCTATGCCGAAGCCGGCGGCGTGGTGCACTATTTCGGCAAGCCGCATCCGCCGATCTACGATCTCGCGCGCCGGCGGCTGGCCCTGCGCGTTGGCGAAGAGATCGACGACGAGGACATTCTGTGCATCGGCGACGGCATCGCCACCGACATCGCCGGCGCGGTGGCCGAAGGGCTCGACAGCCTTTTCGTCACCGGCGGCATCGCGGCGGAGGAGACCGGCGGCGACCCGCCCGATCCGGAGCGCCTTGCCGCCTTTCTTGCCCGCCACCAGCTTTCGGTCACCGCCGCGATCGGCGCGCTGCGTTAGCGCGGTCAGTCGCGCAACAGATCGTTGATCGAGGTCTTGGCGCGGGTCTTTTCATCCACCCGCTTCACGATCACCGCGCAATAGAGATTGACCCCGCCCGAGGATGGCATGGTACCCGCCACCACCACCGAATAGGGCGGCACCTCGCCATACATCACCTCGCCGGTCGACCGATCGACGATCTTGGTCGAGCGGCCGATGAACACGCCCATGCCCAGCACCGAGCCCTCGCGCACGATGCAGCCCTCGACCACCTCGGACCGCGCGCCGATGAAGCAGTCATCCTCGATGATGGTGGGACCGGCCTGCATCGGCTCCAGCACGCCGCCGATGCCGACGCCGCCGGAGAGGTGAACGTTCTTGCCGATCTGGGCGCAGGAGCCGACCGTGGCCCAGGTATCGACCATGGTGCCCTCATCGACATAGGCGCCGAGATTGACGAAGCACGGCATCAGCACCACGCCCGGCGCGATATAGGCGGATTTGCGGACCACACAGTTCGGCACCGCGCGAAAGCCGGCCGCGCGCCAGCGGTCCTCGCCCCAGCCCTTCCACTTGCTGTCGACCTTGTCCCACCAGGCGCCGCCCTGCGGGCTGCCCGGCTGCAGCTCCATGTCCTTCAGCCGGAAGCCAAGCAGAACCGCCTTCTTGGCCCACTGGTTGACGTGCCAGGACCCGTCGGCCTGTTTCTCGGCCACCCGCAGGCTGCCGCTGTCGAGCGCATTGAGCGTGTCCTCGATCGCTTCGCGCACCGCGCCGGTCGTCGCCGGCGTGATCGCCTCGCGGTCTTCCCAGGCGGCCTCGATCGTCCTTTCCAGTGCGGCGAAACTCATGCCCTGCCCCCGTTGCTGTCGCTCGCGCACCCATAGCCCGGCGTCGGTGGTCATGCAACGCCGCTGGCCGTCGGG
>RFIR01000242.1 GCA_003695135.1 Alphaproteobacteria bacterium
GGACGGGGTGCGGATCGGCGCCGAATGCATGGCGGTCAAGCGCTCGGTGCGCGCGCTCGCCACCAAGCTTGAGGAACGCGAGAAGTTCCTGGGCGAGATGGAGGCGCTGATGAAGGGCAACGGGCTGGAGGTCGACGACCGCACCACGCTCGACAAGATCAAGGAGCTCGACAAGATGACCATCCTGTCCGAGGCCAAGGACATCGGCTCGGCGATCAAGACGGTATACAGCTCGGTCACCGAGGTCGCCAGGCTGGCCGCGTGAGCCGGGCCAAGGCGGGGCGTCGGGGCAGGCCGTGCCCGGGCGCCCGGCCGCTCCGCCCGGCCGGGTTGGCCCGTCCCCCGGGCGGGGAAGATCCGTTCCGGATCGTGTCGCGGATCACGGCGGACGGCCATCGGGTCAACGAATTGTTACCAAAGTCTCTGCGTAACTGTGAATCGCATGCAAACAACGCGAGGAGGCCGGGTTCGTGGCCAGAAGCTTTGTCCTGTTCGAGGCCGATATCAACAAGCGCATCGCCTCGCGCGTGAAGACCCGCAATTTCACGCTGGAGCCGAATGTGGTGACGGTGGAGTTCGTCGGCAATGCCGCGGCGCTGGATGCGCTGGCCGCCGACCCGCTGCTTGCCGAAAAGGCCCGCGAGGCGGCGGTCAAGGCGGTGGGCGAGGGCGTGGCCGACATCGCGCGGACGCTGAAGAGCTATGAGCGCATGCTCGACAGGGTCAGGACGCTGGAGGAGCGTGACGGGTTCCGGCTCGACTTCTACGATCTCTATGACGAGAAGGTCGAGGCGATGCACAAGGCCGCGCGGAAGAAGGCGAAATCGGCCTTCGACAAGCTGGCCAAGCTGCGCGACGACTATGCGACCTTCAAGGTCGAGGCGGTGGCGCGGGGTACCAAGGCGGCGGCGAAGTCGGTCGGCAAGAAGGCGGCCACCGCCGTGGCGATGGGCGCATTCACCTTCGGCGTGGGCACGCTGGTGGGGCTGATGAACGAGATGCGCAAGATCGCGTGGGAGGGCTACACGCTGCTGCGCGCGGTGGAAAAGGACATCCGCGCCATCGACGACAAGCTCGGCAAGCTCGGCAAGCTGATCGCCGATGAGAAGAAGGGCAAGAAGGGCATGGCCAAGAACGCCTCCAAGATGGCCGCCAGCGCCGTGCCGGGAGTGAACCTTGCCCCGTCGATCAAGGAGATCGAGAAGGACATCTGGCGGGTTCGCGGCAAGTTCGCGAAGATCGGCACCGCCAATCACAAGGCGGCGGCAAAGCTGACCACGCTGCTCGACCAGGCGGCGAAGCTGGCCAGGGATCCCGCCGTCGCCGAAAGCGACAAGCTCAAGGCCGAGCTCGCCAAGGTGGAAAAGCGCACCGGCGAGATGCTCGATGCCATCGCCGATACCGAAAAGATGCTGGAGAAGAGCTCCCGCGAGCTCGACGCGATGGTTCGCAAGTTCGAGGATCTGAAAAAGGCCAAGGATCCCTCGCTGGCCGAAAGGGCATGCAAGACCATCGTCAGGCATACACCGGATGCGGTGAAGGGATTTGCCGATCGCAGGATCAAGCCGAAGCTGGAATCGCTGGTGGCGATGAAGGCAGGGCTGGAGAACGCCGCCAAGGCGCAGGCCAAGAAATGGATGTGACCGCGCGCGGGAGTCCGCGCCGCGCATCCGCTGACAGGAGGACCCGGTCATGGCCGATGCGAAAGAGGTCAGGCTGAATTTCAGCATCGACCCGCTGCAGGAGCTCAAGCGCGACGTGCGCAAGGTCCTGATCAACGACTTCAAGGTCAAGCTGCCGCCGATAACGGTCAGGCAATCGGTGTTTCCAACCAAGTCGCGTTGGGATGCGCGCAAGATCGAGGCGGCTGCGCGTGCCTTCGTCAGATACGAGCTCGCCATCATCGCCACGGTGGCCGAGCAGCTTCATGACGAGGTCGGCAGGGCGGCCAATGACCGCGACCGTGCCAAGGCGATCAAGACGCTCAACAAGCGGCTGGAGGCCAGTTACAAGAAGAACGCCAAGAAGATCCGCGACAAGATCGAGGAGGGGCTGGAGGAGATCGAGAGCGAGAAGAACCCCGATGAGGAAAAGGCCCTGCGTCTGGCAGAAAAATCGCTCGACACCATGGCCGCCATCGGCGTGCAGCAGGCGATCCTCGATCTCAATGCGGAGTTCCTGAAACATGTTTCGGACATGATCCGCAAGATCGACAACCTCAAGGCGCGTGGCGATGTCGATGATGATGGCGACGGGGTCGGGCGCGGGGAGAGGAGGAAGAACTCCGGCAAGGATCCGGTTGCGGCGCAGCGGGCCAAGCTGGTGGCGACGGCGGTGAAGGCGCTCAAGAGCGCCTCGGACGATTTCGACAGCGCGATCAAGAAGGCGCGCGACGAGATCACCGACATGATCGACACCATGAAGCTCGGCGCAAAGAAGAAGGATCTCGGCGAGGAGGCGAAGAAGAGCCTGACCAACGTCGCCGGGCTCCTGACCCAGCAGCTCGACCGGCTGACCAAGAGCTATCGCGACACCAAGCCCGCGCGCGACATGGCCATCCGCGCGGCGGCGAGCGAGAAGGCCTACAGCGCCAAGGAGATCATCCGCAACCTGCCGCAGAAGGGCGGGCTGCTGTGGAAAGCCGCCGAAAAGCTTGACAAGACCATAAAGGAACACCGCAAGAAACTGGGCGTGCTGCACAAGGCGGCGAAATAGCCGCCAGCGGCGGCGCGGCCGGGAAGACAGGGGTTAGCATGAGCGCGACGCAGGAGGTTGTGCCGTCCGATCACAGGGCAAGGCTGCGGGTCTGGCTGGAAACCCCTCGGGTTCGCAACACCATCATGGGCGTGATCCTGATCAACGCCATCTCGCTGGGGCTGAGCACCTCGGCCTCGATTACCCTGCGCATCGGCGAGGTGCTGTCGATCATCGACACGGTGGTGATCACCATCTTCGTGCTGGAGATGATCCTGAAGCTCTACGCCTTCGGCTGGCGCTTCTTCCGTTCGGCCTGGAATGTGTTCGACCTCTCCATCGTGGTGATCTCGCTGGTGCCATCGGGAGGCAACCTCTCGGTGCTGCGGGCGATGCGGGTCATCCGGGCGATGCGCCTGCTTTCGGGCATTCCGCAGATGCGCGCGGTGATCATGGCGCTGCTCGATGCGATGCCCGGCATGGGCGCGGTCATCGTGCTGCTCGGCATCGTCTACTACATCTTCGCGGTGATGGCGACGCAGCTGTTCAGCGCCGACTTTCCGCAATGGTTCGGAACGGTCGGGGAGTCGCTCTATACGCTGTTCCAGATCATGACGCTGGAAAGCTGGTCGATGGGGATCGTCCGCCCGGTGATGGAGAAATACCCGCAGGCCTGGCTGTTGTTCGTGCCCTTCATTACCACCACCGCCTTCGCGGTGCTCAACCTCTTCATCGGTCTGCTGGTCAACACCATGCAGGCGGCGGTGGAAGCGGAGGGCGAGAAGGAGATGGCGCGGATGGAACAGGCGATGGTTGACCGCAATGACGAGCTGATCCGGCAGATCGCCGAACTCAGGGCATTGATAGAGACGCAGATCGAGAAGCAGGGAGAGCGCAAAGATGACCGATGAGGCCGGATTCACGCCCGATTTCGGAACCCTGACCGCCGAGCCGGCCGAGCGGCCCGAGGCGGCGCGCCGCTTCCGCATCGCCATCCTCGGCGATTTCTCCGGCCGCGCCAATCGCGGCGAGCTGCAGACCGGCGCCGAGCTTGGCGCGCGCAAGGGCCACAAGCTGGATGTCGACACGCTCGATGATGTCATCGGGCGCTTCGCCACCACGCTGACCCTGCCGCTGGGCCCGGACGGCGCCGGGGTGGAACTGCGGCTCTCCGAGCTCGATCACCTGCATCCCGACGAGCTGGTGGACAATGTCGAGCTGTTCGAGGAGCTGGTCGAGCTGCGCGGCATGGTCAAGTCGGGCTTCAAGCGCACGCTGGAGGATCTGCAGGAATGGGGCGGCGAATTCGGCCATCTCAAGCTGCCGAGGCGCCGGCAAAAGCCCGGCGGCGTGCCCGCCGACCGCAAGCTGGGCGATTTCGCCCGGCTGATCGGCGACACCCGCGTCGCGCCGGAACTGGCCGAGACCGAGGAGCTGATCCGGCGCATCGTGGCGCCCTTCGTGGTGCAGGCGCCCAGCGAGGACAGGGCCGACATGCTGGCCGCGGTGGACGAGGCGCTGTCGGCGGCCATGCGCCGGGTGCTGCACGATCCCGATTTCCAGACCGTCGAGGCGGGCTGGCGCACGCTCGACCTCCTGGCGCGGCGCATCGAGACCGATGGCGAGCTGCAGCTCACGGTTTATGACGTGGCGGCCGAGGAATTCGCCGCCGATCTTTCCACCGCCGAGGATCTGTCGCGGACCGGGATCTTCGAGATGCTGGCCGACCGCCCGCTGCAGGACGCCGCCGAGGGGCCGTTCGGCGCCGTGTTCGGGCTCTACAGCTTCGAGGAGACCCCGCCCCATGCCGAGCTGCTGGGCCGCATGGCGCAGATCGCCGCCCATATGGGCGCGCCCTTCGTCAGCGCGATTTCCACCGGATTTCTGGCCACGCCGAAATCGGAACGCCATCCGATGGTGGCGCAGGCCTGGGACGGGCTGCGCGCGCTGCCGGCCGCCCGCTATCTGGGGCTCGCCACGCCGCGCTTCCTGCTGCGCCATCCCTACGGGAAGAAGAGCGATCCGGTCGATGCCTTCGATTTCGAGGAATTCAGCCTGCGCGAGGGCATCCGCAGCCTGCTGTGGGCCAACCCCGCGGCGCTGGTCGCGGTGCTGATGGGGGCGACGGTCAAGGCCAATCCGAAATCGCCCGATCTCGGCTCGATCATGACGCTCGACGACATGCCGTTCCACTACATGACCGACAGCGACGGCGATCAGGTGGCGCTGCCCTGCACCGAAAGGCTGCTCAACGTGAACACCGCAGCACGGGTGGTCGAGCGCGGCTACATGCCGGTGCTGTCGATGAAGGGGCGCAACGAGGTGCGGCTGGGCTCGTTCCAGTCGCTCGGCGACGGCATGCTGTCGGGCCGCTGGGACGGCGCGCCGCCGGCGCGGCCGGCGCCGGCCGCTGCCGGTGCGGTGAGCCTGGCGGCGGGGCTGGCGGTGCCGGAGCCGGAGGCGCAACCGGCCGCGGATGCCGATGCCGGCGGCGGCGATCTCGACGATCTGATGGCCGGTCTCGATGCGGAGACCGACGCGGATGCCGGCGGCGGGGATGACGATCTCGACGCGCTGCTCTCGGGGCTCGACGATGACGGGGAAACCGATGCCGGCGGCGACGACGATCTCGACGCGCTGCTTTCGGGCCTCGATGACGACGATGGCGGCGATAGCGACGCGGCCGGTGACGGCGGCGATGACGACCTCGACGCGCTGCTCGCCGATCTCGGCGGCGATGACGACGGGGACGAGGACGAGGAGATGGATCCGGAACTGAAGGCGCTTCTGGAGGATCTGTGATGCAGAACACAGCGAAACCGGACTTCGAGATCATTATTATTCATGTGGAGGAAAACTACTGGCTCGCGAACGGAACCGCGCATCTCGATGCCGTGCTGGTCGGAACCGACCCCTATCCGACGCCGATCCTTTGCGTGGAGTTTCGCGATGTCAGCCATGTCGAAAGCTACATTCCCGCGGGGATCGAAGGGCTCTGGGCCGTCCATCCGGACATCGTCGGCCGTCTGCGCCGGGCCGGAGAGCTGATCGAAAGGGTCGCGGACTAGCGCGCGGGCCTGCCCTCGCCAAGCCAGGTGAACCGAAATGACCATCGTCTTCAAGAACCGTCAGATCCGCCTGATCACCCCGGAGGGGCCGGAGAAGACGTTTCTTCTGCGTGCCGAGATCGCCGAGGGCATCAGCACGCTCAGCGACATGGACGTCCAGTTCCTGTCCAACGACATCACGCTGGATGTGTCGAAATTCGCCGGGCAGAAGATGGTCATCGAGACCGATGACGAGGATGGCGAGACCCGCAGCTGGATCGGCTGGTGCATCGAATGCGTCTATGAAGGCATCTATGAGGGGCTGGGCCTCTACCGGGCCGAGCTGCGCCCCTGGCTGTGGTTCCTGACCCGCCGGGCCGACTGCCGGATCTTCCAGGAGCGGAGCTCGCTGCAGATCATCAAGGACGTGCTGAACGAGGCCGGGTTTTCCGACATCGACGACAAGGTCAGCGGCGCGCCGCCCCTGCGCGAATACTGCGTGCAGTATCGCGAGACCGATTACGACTTCATCAGCCGGCTGATGCAGGAGGACGGGCTGTTCTGGTACATGGACTACAAGAACGGCAAGGAGACCATGGTCATCGGCAACGATGTCGGCGCCCATCCCGCCATCGACGGCAATTCGCAGATCGAGTTCCAGCCGCCCGACGAACGCCCCAAGCCGCATATCTATGAATGGCGCAACGGCGAGACGGTGCAGACCGGCAAGGTCACGCTCAACGATTTCAACTTCGAGACACCGAGCGCGAACATGAAGGCGGTGGTCGCCATTCCCAAGGGTGAGCACAAGCACAAGAACTACGAGATCTACGACTATCCCGGCAGCTATTCGCAGGTCGATGACGGCAAGCGTCTGGCCCGGGTGATCCAGGAATCGCATGTCAGCCAGTACCGCCGTTCGCATGGCGAAACCAACGTCCAGCGCATCGCGGTGGGACGCAGCTTCTCGATGTTCGGCCACCCGGTCAAGACGTTCAACAAGGAATATGTCGTGCTGCGCGCCCGGCACTTCCTGCAGATCGAGACCGATTACGACACCGAGGGGCTGACCATGTCGCGGCTCCTCGAACTCAGCGATCCCGACGAGATCAGGGAGACCTATCGCTGCGAGTTTTCGGTGCAGCTGAAATCGGTGCCCTATCGCACGCCGCTGACCATCGAGAAGACGAAGATCCCCGGCATCCAGACCGCCACCGTCACCGGCCCCTCCGGCGAAGAGATCCATTGCGACAAGTGGGGCCGGGTCAAGGTGCATTTCCACTGGGACCGGGTCGGCAAGAAATCCGAGCACAACCTGACCTGCTATGTCCGCTGCGCCATGGTCTGGACCGGGGCGAACTGGGGCTGGCAGCATGTGCCGCGCATCGGCCAGGAGGTGGTGATCCAGTTCGAGGAGGGCGATCCCGAGCGGCCCTACATCACCGGCATGGTCTATAATGGCGAGAAGAAGCTGCCCTATGCGCTGCCCGCCAACATGACCCAGACCGGGCTGAAGACCAACTCGTCCAAGGGCGGCGGCGGCTTTCACGAACTCTTGTTCGAGGACAAGAAGGGCAGCGAGTTCGTCCACTTCCAGTCCGAGCGCGACTACACGCAGACCATCAAGAACAACGCCGTGATCACCGTCGGGCTGGAGCACAAGGACAAGGGCGACCTGACCCAGACCATCCACCGTCACAAGACCGAGAAGCTCAATACCGGCAACCATACCTTCACGGTGGCGGCAGGCAACGAGACCTACACCATCTCCGATGACCGCACCGTCGATGTCGGCAAGGACGAAAAGGTCGAGATCGGCAAGGCCAAGACCGACAAGATCGGTACAAACTACACCATCGATGTCGGCCAGAAGCTGAAGGTCACCGCCGGGCAGAAGATCGAGCTGATCTGCGGCCAGTCCAAGATCGAGATGACGCCCTCGAAGATCACCCTCACCTCGCCGACCATCGAGAACAAGGCCTCGATGACCTTCAAGGCCAAGGGCGGCATGAACTGCGAGCTGGAGGGCGGGATGAGCTTCAAGGCCAAGGGCGGCATGCAGGCCGAGCTCAAGGGCGGCATGATGCTGACCTGCGAGGGCGGCATGATGGGCACCTTCAAGGGCGGCATGATGGGCAAGTTCGAGGGCGGCATGATGGCCCAGCTCACCGGCGGCCTGGTCATGATCAAGTAGGGAGGCCCGCATGAGCGACAGCGACCGTTTCGCCGGTCTGAAGAAACTGCCGCGTCGGAGCGTGGCCGAGATCCTCGCCGAAACCGGCGGCGAGCTCGACGATGACGGGATCGCGCTCGACCAGCCGCCGGAGGCGGTGCTGGCCGCGCTCGACGAGAAGGGAGACATTCCCGGCCAGATCCGGCTGCTGGCCCGCGCCCTGCCGCGGCGCGAGGGCATATGGTGGGCCTGTCTTGCGGGCCGCGACCTGCAGCCCGAGGGCAGGACGTGGCAGAGCCTGCAGGCGGCCGAGGACTGGGTGTTCAAGCCCGGCCCGGCCACGCGCAAGGCCGCGCTCGATGCTGCCAATGCCGCCGCACCAGAGGAGGAAAGCGATCTGTGCGCGCGCGCGGCCTATTTCGTCGAACCGACCAAGGAGGAAAGCTATATCGGGCCGGGCATGGCGCCGCTGATGGTCGAGCTGATGGTGCTGAAATCCTATCTTTCGGTCGAGCCGGTGGCGATGGAGGTCTGGGGGCGGCATCTGATCGACCGCGGGCTCGACATCGCCCGCGGCGGCAACGGCACGTCGCTGCCTGCGCCGGAGTTGCCGACGATGCCGGAGGAGGAAGCCGATGAGGCGGACGAGGAGAATTCGGACGTGACACCCCCTGCGCAGACGGTCTGAAATGTGCCATAGAGGAATGACGGTCAGGGAGTCGTGCCGATGAAATCCGCCGCGCATGTGAATGGCGGGCCCGCCGGCGCCCGGATGGCCGGCAGGGCGGCGGCGCAGGGCCGGGTGACGGGATCCGGGGCAGGTCCTGCCGGCGACGGAGGTTGAGGAACGCTTCATGGGTCTGGTGCTGCATCTGCAGGGATCGGGTGCCGTTCCGGGCGGAACGGATACGGTGGCCATGACCGGCGAGGCGCTGACCATCGGACGCGGGGCCGGCAACGATCTGGTGCTGCCCGACCCCGAGCGGGTGATCTCCTCGCGCCATTGCGTGATCGAGAAGCGCGGCACCATGTATCTGGTCATCGACATCTCCACCAACGGCACCTTTCTCAATTACGGCTCCGAACCCGTCGGTCAGATGCCGGCGCAGCTGCATGACGGCGACGTGATCAATATCGGCCGCTACGAGCTGCGGGTGGAACTGCAGGAGGCGCGCGCCGATCCGCTGGCCGATCTGCCGCCGCCGGTGGCGCCGACCGACATCGCCGGGCGGGCCGGCCCCGCCGCCCGGCCCGCCGCCGGCGAGTTCGTCGCCGGGCTGGACGATCCCGGGCAGGGCGGGCACGACTTCCTCGACGATCTTCTGGGCGATGCGCCGCCGGGGCATTCCAGGCCCGGCC
>RFIR01000243.1 GCA_003695135.1 Alphaproteobacteria bacterium
GGCTCGTCGAACAGGGCGCGTGGCTGCGCCGCCTCGGCATCGGCGAACGCGCCGCCGCGCTCTGTGCCGCGCACCCCGAACGGGCCGAGGAGATCGCCGGGCAGTTGACACGGCTGACCGATGCGTCGGAAATGGGGCGGCTGTTCAAGGTCCTCGCGCTGACGGGACCGGACGGCCCTGCCCCCGCCGGATTCGGACACCGATCGTGACCCTTCGCCCGATAATCGCAGACACGCTGCAGCCGCTGCGCCACGGCTTCTTCACCCGCCAGGGCGGGCAGTCCACCGGCATCTATGCCAGCCTCAATTGCGGGCCGGGATCGGGCGACGCCGCGGACGCGGTGGCCGCCAACCGGGCGGTGGTGGCGCGCGAGCTGGGGCTGGCGCCGGAATCGCTCGTCTCGCTGCACCAGATCCATTCGGCCGAGGTGGTGCGGGTGGATGCGCCTTTCGCCGAACGACCCCGCGCCGATGCGATGGTCACCGACCGGCCCGGCATCGGGCTTGCCGTTCTGACCGCCGATTGCGCACCGGTACTGCTGGCCGATGCGCAGGCCGGGGTGATCGGCGCGGCCCATGCCGGCTGGCGCGGCGCGCTCGCCGGCGTGATCGAGGCGGTCCTCGCGGCGATGCGGGGGCTGGGCGCGCGCGACATCACCGCCGTGATCGGCCCGTGCATCAGCCAGCGCGAATATGAGGTCGGGCCGGAATTCGTCGAGACCTTTCTCGATGCCGATCCCGATTTCGGCCGCCACTTCGCCGGGGGCGCCGGCGATCGCGCGCAGTTCGACCTGCCCGGTTTCGTGCTGGCCCGCCTGCGCTCGGGCGGGGCCGAGGCGGAGTGGACCGGCCATTGCACCTGCTCCGATCCGGAGCGTTTTTTCTCCTACCGCCGGACCACCCGGCAGGGCGCGGCCGATTACGGGCGGCTTGTCTCGGTCATCCGGCTTTAGGAAGGAATCTCCATGCTGCACTTTACCGCTGCCGAGTTTGCCAGGCGCGAGGCGCTGTTGCGCCAGGCCATGGCTGCGCGCGGGCTCGATGCCATGCTGCTGTTCGCGCCCGAAAGCCAGTACTGGCTGACCGGTTACGACAGCTTCGGCTACTGCTTCTTCCAGTGCCTGCTGGTCGGTGCCGGCGATCCGGTGCTGCTGACCCGCTCGGCCGATCTGCGCCAGGCGCAGCTGACCTCGACCATCCGCGACATCCGGGTGTGGAAGGATGCCGCCGATGCGCAGCCGGCAGAGGATCTGCGCGCGCTCATGGCCGAGCGCGGCCTTGTCGGGGCCCGGGTGGGCATCGAGACCGCCACCCACGGCCTGACCGCGCGAAACTGGATCGCGCTGGAACAGGCCCTGCGCGGGGTGCGGCTGACCGAGGCCTCCGACCTGGTCCCGGGGCTGCGCCTGACCAAGAGCGCCGAGGAGATCGCCTGTATCCGCCATGCCGCCGGGATGGCCGATGCTGCCTTCGAGGCCGCGCGCCCGCTGATCCGGCCCGGCGTCGGGGAAGCGGAAATCCTCGCCGCGATGCAGGGCGAGATCTTCCGCCGGGGCGGCGACTATCCGGCCAACGAGATGATCATCGGATCGGGCGAGAATGCGCTTCTGTGCCGCTATCAGGCCGGGCGGCGGCAGCTGGAGGAGAACGACCAGCTGACGCTGGAATGGGCCGGGGTCTGCCGCCACTACCACGCCGCGCTGATGCGCACGGCGGTGATCGGCACGCCGCGCCCCGAACATGCCGCGCTGCACGAGGCGGCGCAGGAGGCGCTCATGGCCTGCGAGGCGGCGCTGAAGCCCGGCGCGGCGATGGGCGATGTGTTCGACGCCCATGCCCGGGTGCTGGATGCGCGCGGGTTGTCGGCCCACCGCCTCAACGCCTGCGGCTATGCGCTGGGCGCGCGCTTCAGCCCCAGCTGGATGGAGGATCAGATGTTTTACGAAGGCGCCGAGACCCGGATCGGTGCCGATCAGGTCTATTTCCTGCACATGATCCTGATGGACAGCGACAGCGGCACGGCAATGACGCTGGGGCGCAGCTCGCTGGTCACCGAAACCGGCGCCGAGCCGCTTTCGCGCCTGCCGCTGGAGCTCGATCGTTTCTGATCTGCTACTGCTCAGCCGCCGCGGCGCGGGCCTCGACGATCTCGAACGGCACCGCCGGCAGATCCTTGGCGCAGCGGATGACCAGCGAGGTCTTGACGCTGGCGACATTGGGGGCGGCGGTCAGCTGCTCGGTCAGGAAGCTCTGGAAGGTCGACAGATCGGGCGAGACGCATTTGAGGATGAAGTCGATCTCGCCATTGAGCATGTGGCACTCGCGTACCAGCGGCCAGGACCGGACCCGTTCCTCGAAGGCGGTGAGATCGGCCTCCGCCTGGCTGGCCAGCCCGACCAGGGCGAAGACGACGACCTCGAAGCCCAGCTCGCGCAGATCGACATCGGCATGATAGCCGCGGATCAGCCCCAGCTCCTCCAGCGCGCGCACCCGGCGCAGGCAGGGCGGGGCCGAGATGCCGACCCGGCGCGACAGCTCGACATTGGTCATGCGGCCATCGGCCTGAAGCTCGGCCAGGATGCGGCGGTCGATATGGTCGAGCTTGATACCGGGCATGGGCGGGCGTATCGGAACTGCTTGGTGATCTGCGGCAAGGAACGGATCAATCCTGTTACCGGGTCCGGCCGGCTGTGGCAATAAAATTTCAAGATGGCGCAAGATTCGCAACGCAGACCCCTCCGCCTGCTGGTCCTCTCCGATGACCGCCCGGCCAATCTGACCCAGGCGCTGGGGCTGGCCGAGGCGCTGGCGCGGCTGTGTCCGGCCGAGATCGAGACGCGCGAGGTGCGGCTGAAACGCTGGGCCGAAGCGGTGCCGAACGCGGCTCTGGCGCCTTTGGCGGCAGCGGCGATTGCCGGCGGCATCGCCGAGGCGCGCCCGCCCGATCTGGTCATCGGTGCCGGGCGGCGTGGCAATCTGGCCGCCTTCGCCCGGGCGCGGCGCGGGGCAAGGGCGGTGGCCGTGCTCGACCCGCATCTGCCCTTCGCGCGCTTCGCCGCGGTGATCCTGCCCGAACACGACCGCCGCGGCGGACCCGGCGTGATCGAGACGCTGGGGGCGATGAACCGACTGACGCCGCAGGCCATAGCCGCCGCCGCCCGCCCCTTTCCCGACCTGCCCGCCCCGCGGCTTGCGGTACTGATCGGCGGGCCGAGCCGGTCGGCAGGCTTCGGCGCGGTGGGGCTGGAGGCGCTTCTCGCCGATCTGCGCCGGTTTGAGGGCTGGTCGCTCCTCGCCACGCCCTCGCGGCGCACGCCGCCCCTGGTGGTGGAGGCGCTGCGCGAGAACCTGCCCGGCATGTGGCTGTGGGACGGCGCCGGCCAGAACCCCTATCCCGGCCTTCTGGCCGCGGCGGATGCGGTCCTGGTCACCGCCGACAGCGTCAACATGGCCTCGGAGGCCGCTGCGACCGGCAAGCCGGTCTTCGTCTCCGGCACGCCGCGGCCGGGCAGCAAGCATGCGCGCTTTCACGCCGCCCTGCGCGCGCGCGGCATCAGCCGGCCGGCCGCGGAAGGCCCCGCCGAATGGCGCTACACGCCGCTGGCCGAGGCCGACCGCGTGGCGGGACGTCTTGCCGCACGGCTCGGCTTTCACCCCGGCGGCACCGGGCCTATATAGACCCGGTCGAAAGGAGTGCCTCCCATGTCCGATACAAGACACAGCCGCGTGCTGATCATCGGGTCGGGGCCCGCCGGCTATACCGCCGCCGTCTACGCCTCGCGCGCGATGCTGAACCCGGTGCTGATCCAGGGCATCCAGCCCGGCGGCCAGCTGACCATCACCACCGAGGTGGAGAACTGGCCCGGCGAAGCCTCGATCCAGGGGCCGGAGTTGATGCAGAAGATGGAGGAACATGCGCGCGGGCTCGGCACCGAGATCATCGCCGATCACATCGCCGCGCTCGATCTGTCGGTGCGGCCCTTCGTGGCAACCGGCGACAGCGGCACCAGCTACACGGCGGATGCTGTGATCCTCGCCACCGGTGCGCAGGCGAAATGGCTGGGCCTGCCCTCGGAGGAGAAGTTCAAGGGCTTCGGCGTCTCGGCTTGTGCCACCTGCGACGGCTTCTTCTATCGCGGCAGGGAGGTGGTGGTGGTCGGCGGCGGCAACACCGCCGTGGAAGAGGCGCTGTTCCTGACCAACTTCGCCACCAGGGTCACGCTGATCCATCGCCGCGACGAGCTGAGGGCCGAGAAGATCCTGCAGGATCGCCTGCTGAAGAACCCAAAGATCGAGCCGCTGTGGAATCATGTGGTGGAGGAGATCCTCGGCGAGAGCGATCCGCTTGGCGTGACCGGGGTGCGGGTGAAGAACGTCCAGACCGGCGAGACAAGCGAGATCGCCTGCGCCGGCGTCTTCATCGCCATCGGCCATGCGCCGGCCTCGGAGCTGGTGCAGGGCCAGCTCGAGATGCATCACGGCAGCTATGTGGCAGTGAAGCCGGGCTCGACCGAGACCTCGGTGCCCGGCGTGTTCGCGGCCGGCGATCTGACCGATCACGTCTACCGCCAGGCGGTCACCAGCGCCGGGATGGGCTGCATGGCCGCCCTCGATGCCGAACGCTATCTTTCGGCGCTCGATGCCGGGGCGCCGGCAAGCGCGGTTGACGTCGCCGCGCAATAGGCTGACATTGCCCCCCGAAAACCGGTTTTCGGGGGGCGGATGAACGTAATCTGGCGCGGCGGCTGGATCGGGCGCGCCCGGATCCTTTCGGGGCTGGTGCTGTTTGCCTTTGCGCTGACCCATTTCCTCAACCACGCGGTCGGTCTGGTTTCCGTCGAGGCGATGGAGGCGGTCCAGCACTGGCGCACCGCCGTCACCCGCAGCCTGCCGGTCAGCCTGCTGCTGGCTGCCGCGCTGGTGATCCATGCCGCGCTGGCGGTCGGCTGGCTGGCGACGCGGCGCAGCTTCCGCATCCCGCCCCGGCAGGTGGTGCAGACCGTGCTCGGTCTCGCCATCCCGCTGCTGCTGCTGCCGCATGTGGTCGAAACCCGCGGCGCGGCGGAATTTCTCGGCGTGCACGATCTTTACGGCTACGCGCTGATGCGGCTGTGGAGTTCGACCAACGGCACCGGGCAGATCCTGCTGCTGCTGGTGGTCTGGGTGCATGGCTGCATGGGGCTGCATTACTGGCTGCGCGATCTCGACTGGTGGCGCAACCTGCTGCCGCTCTGGGCCGGGCTGGCGGCGCTGGTGCCCGCCTTTGCCATTGCCGGGTTTCTCGATGCCGGCTCGGCCATCGCCGCGCTGGTTGCCGCACCGGAGGGACACGCCGCGCTCGCCGCGCGGCTGAACCTGCCCGATGCGCGCGGCGAGGCGGTGATCTGGCTGTGGTCGCGGCTTGCGGTGCTGGCCTATCTGGCGGTGCTGGCGGCGGCGGTCCTGATCAACCTGCTCACCCGCATCGCCGCGTCCCGGCGCAAGGTCGAGATCACATTCGCCGAGGGGCCGCGGGTGACGGGCATCCGCGGCATGACGCTGCTGGAGATCGCCGAGAGCAACCGGGTGCCGATGGTCGCGCTCTGCCATGGCAAGGGGCGCTGCAGCACCTGCCGGGTGGTGATCGAGCGTGGCGAGGACAGCCTGCCACCGCCCGAGGGCGCCGAGGAGGAAACGCTGCGCGCGGTGGGCGCACCGGCCAACAACCGGCTCGCCTGCCAGATCCGCCCC
>RFIR01000244.1 GCA_003695135.1 Alphaproteobacteria bacterium
GCGCCATCGTCGCCTCGCAGCCCTTCGGCGGCGAGGGGCTGTCGGGCACCGGTCCCAAGGCTGGCGGGCCGCATTACCTGCCGCGCTTCGCCGCGGTGACGGCCGAGCCGCGGCCGGCCGCGCAGGGTCCGGAGGCCGACCCGGCCGCGGTGCAGGCCGCCCTCGACGCAGCCAGGCCCGACCGGTTGCGGGTGCTGGAGACGCTGGACATGCCCGGGCCGACCGGCGAATCGAACCGCCTGCGGCTGTTCCCGCGCGGCGTGCTCCTCTGCCTCGGTCCCGATGCTGCGGCGCTCGAGGAACAGCGCGCCATGGCGCGGCAGGCCGGCTGCGTGCCGGTCGCGGTAGCCCCGGGCGCGTCCGGATCGCTCTCGGTCGATGGCAGGCTGGCGCCCGAGAGGCTGACCACGCTGGCCGGTTTCGACGTGGTGGCGCTGTGGGGCGACGAAGCCGCGCAGCGCGCCGCGCGCCGGGCGCTGGCCGCGCGCGACGGGCCGATCCTGCCGCTCGTCACCGCGCCCGGCATGAAGGGGCTGTGCGTGCTGGAGCGGCATCTCTGCATCGACACCACCGCATCGGGCGGCAATGCCGCGTTGCTTGCCGAACATGCCTGAGGCAGAAGCGGCGGCGGAACAAGGAGCCCGATGATGAGCGACACCCATGTCTCGGTCGAGCGCCGCGAGGGCGTGCAGATCCTGCGCCTGACCCGGCCGGAGAAGAAGAACGCGCTGACCGACGCGATGTACAACGCGCTGGCCGATGCAATGGTGGCGGCGGAGGCCGATGACGCCATCGGCGCCCATCTCTTCGCGAGCTTCCAGGGCGTGTTTACCGCCGGCAACGACATTGCCGATTTCCTCGCCCAGGCCACCGGTGGCGGGCCGCAGGGGCTGCGCGGGGTGATGCGGTTTCTCGAGGCGCAGGCGCAGGCGGAAAAGCCGATGGTCGCCGCCGTGGACGGGCTCGCCATCGGCATCGGCACCACGCTGATGTTCCAGTGCGACATGGCCTTTGCCAGCCCCGAGGCGTATTTCAAGGCGCCCTTCATCGATCTCGGCCTGGTGCCGGAGAACGCCTCCTCCCTGCTCGCGCCCCGGATCATGGGGCATGCGCGGGCCTTCGAGCTCCTGTGTCTGGGCGAGGGGTTTTCCGCCGAACGCGCGCTGCAGGCGGGCTTCGTCAATGCGGTGGTGCCATCCGCCGAACTCGACGCGCATGCGTTCGGTGTCGCCGCGCGCCTCGCCGCCAAGCCGCGCGAGGCAATGAAGCTGTCGCGCGCGCTGCTGCGCGGTGCGCCCGACGAGCGGCTGGCGGTGATGCGGCGCGAAGGCGCGCTGTTTGCCGAGCGGCTGCAGTCGGAAGAGGCGCGCGCGGCCTTCATGGCGTTCATGAGCCGCAAGGCGGGGTAGGGCGGTGTGTCTCCCGATCGTGTTCATCTGCCCCGGGAGCGCAGCGAAGCCGGGTATGCGTCCGCCGTTCGATGGGCCTGGAGCAATACCCGATCAAGGTGCAACACGTCCGAGGGCAGCGCACGCCCGAGGCGGCGCGATAGCGCCCGCCAGGGGGGCGGGCGGGCGCTGCCCGGGCTTGCGCCCGGGCGGATCATGGAATTGGACAGGATCGAGACCGGGCGAGGGGCGGTACAGGCGAGCCTGCAGTGGCCACGGTGCCATCTCGCCACAGGCGGGCCCATACCTATTTCGGGCGGGCGCATGCCCGGATCGCTTCGCGCTCCGGGCGGGTGCAATTGATCGGGGGCGACACGCTCCCGACCGGCGATGCCCGCACCCGTCCTGATCGTCGGTGGCGGCATCGGCGGTCTCACCGCCGCGCTGGCGCTGGCACGCACGGGACACGAGGTCCGGCTGTTCGAGCGCGCGCCCGAATTTTCCGAGGTCGGCGCCGGGCTCCAGCTCGGCCCCAATGCGATGAAGGTGCTCGCCGCGCTGGGCGTGGCCGAGCAGGTGGCCGAGGCCGGTTTTTCTCCGCGCGCGGCGGTAATCCGGCTGGGAAGCTCTGGGCTGAAGGTCTTCGAGATGGCGCTGGGCGAGGCGGCCCGCCGGCGCTGGGGGGCGCCCTATGTCCAGATCCACCGCGCCGATCTGGTGACGATCCTGGCCGAAGCAGCCGCCGCAGCCGGGGCCGAGCTCAACTCCGGGTGCGCAGCGGGAAAGTTCCGGGCCCACGTCGAGGTGACTCTTGAACTTGCGGACGGCAGCCGGGCCGAAGGCGCGGCGCTGATCGGGGCCGATGGTCTCGGCTCGGGCATCCAGGCGCAGCTTTTCGGGCCGGAGGCGCCGCGCTTCACCGGGCAGGTGTGCTGGCGCGCCACCCTGCCCACGAATGCGCTGCCGCCCGGCACGGTCGCGCCCGATGCCACCATCTGGACCGGGCCGGGCGCGCATCTGGTCGCCTACTACCTGCGCGGCGGGCGCATGATCAACATCGTCGCGGTCACCGAACGCAGCGACTGGCGCAGGGAGGGCTGGGCCGAACCGGGCGATCCGCAGGCGCTGCGCGCGGCCTTCGCCGGCTGGCACTCCGCCATCCGCACAATGCTCGAGGCGGTGGAGCGCTGCACGCTGTGGGCGCTGCACGACCGCCCCGTGCTGCCCGAATGGGGGCGCGGGCCGGTCACGCTGTTGGGCGATGCCTGCCACCCGATGCTGCCCTTCCTCGCCCAGGGCGCGGCGATGGCGATCGAGGATGCCTGGGTGCTGGCGCGCTGTCTGCAGGCAGGGGCCGATACTGCCGCCGCGCTTCGCCGCTACGAGGCCGCGCGCCGCCCGCGCACCGCGCGCGTGCAGGCCGAGGCGCGGCGCAACGCGCGCCGCTTTCACCGCCGCTCGCTGTCGGGGCGGCTGGGCGAGTTCGGCCCGATGGCGCTGGCGACACGGCTTGCACCCGGGGCCTTTCCGGCGGTATTCGACTGGCTCTACGGTGCCGATGTCACCCGCGTGCCGGGGTGAGGGCGGCGGATCCATGGTTCCGGTGCGGGAGATCGCGCTCATGACGGCATTCGGCGGCCAGCGCCTTGGCTGAAATCCTCTCCATCCAGTCCACCGTCGTCTATGGCCGGGTCGGGCATATGGGCTCGGCCTTCGCGCTGGGCCGGTTCGGCCACGATGTCTGGCCGCTGCCGACGGTGCTTCTGTCCAACCACACAGGCTATGCCACCGTGACCGGGCGCGCCCTGCCCGAGGACGAGATCGCCGAGCTCGTCGCGGGGCTCGAGGCCAACGGCCTGCTCGACCGGGTGCACACGCTGCTCACCGGCTATCTGGGCAGCGTGCCGGTGGCCGGCATCACGCTGGCCGCGCTCGACCGCATGCGCGAACGCCATCCGCAGACGCTCTATCTGTGCGATCCGGTGCTGGGCGACGAGGGTGTCGGCCTCTACCTGCCGCCCGAGATCGGCATCGCCTATCGCGACCGCCTGCTGCCGCGCGCCGACATCGCCACGCCCAACGAATTCGAACTGCGCTGGCTGACCGGTCTGCAGCCGAAGGACCTGATCGAGACCGTGGCCGCCGCCCGCCTGCTGGGGCCGCCGGTGGTGCATGTGACCAGCGTGCGCGCCGGGCTGGGGCCGGAGGAGATCGGCATCCTGACAGTCACCCCGGATTTCGCCACCCTGGTGCGCACACCGCGCCTGCCGATCCACATCTATGGCGGCGGCGATCTGACCGCGGCGATCCTGCTCGCCGGCGCGCTGGCCGGGCAGGACCCGGCCCAGGCGGCGGTGCATGCCGCCAGCGCCATGCATGCCGTCATCACCCGAACCGTCGAGGACGATCTGCCCGAGATCGGGGTGGTGCAGGCGCAGGAAGCGATTGTCAGCCCGCCACGCATCTTCGCCTCGGAGATCGTCGAGCAGCGGCCGCTGGCCAGCCTGGCCGAAGGCGG
Organism: Alphaproteobacteria bacterium; assembly: GCA_003695135.1. Taxonomy (GTDB): domain Bacteria; phylum Pseudomonadota; class Alphaproteobacteria; order Rhodobacterales; family Rhodobacteraceae; genus J013. The sequence goes on from RFIR01000244.1 coordinate 3,907, forward strand.
CCCGGCTTGAGC
>RFIR01000245.1 GCA_003695135.1 Alphaproteobacteria bacterium
CTGGTCACCGGCGTTGGCGGTACCGGCGTGGTCACGGTGGGCGCGCTGATCACCATGGCCGCGCATCTGCAGGGTCTCGGCGCCTCGGTGCTCGACTTCACCGGCTTCGCGCAGAAATTCGGCCCCGTGCTCAGCTTCATCCGGCTGGCCCCGCGGCCGGGCGACATCAACCAGGTGCGGATCGACGCGCGTTCGGCCGATGCGGTGATCGCCTGCGATGTCGTCGTGTCGTCCTCGCCCAAGGCTTCGGCGACCTATTCGGACCGCACCCGCATGGTGCTCAACCGTGCCGAGATGCCCACCGGCGACATCGTGCGCCGGGTCGATGCCGATCTGGCCGTGGCAGAGCGAGAGGCTGCGATCGCCGGCATCGTCGGTCAGGACAACCTCTCCGCGCTCGATGCCAACCGCGCCGCCGAGCGTCTGTTCGGCGATGCGGTCTTCGCCAATGTCATCATGCTGGGCTTTGCCTGGCAGAAGGGGCTCGTTCCCGTCTCGCTGGAGGCGCTGGACCAGGCGATCGAACTGAACGGCGTGGCGGTGGAGAAGAACCGCGCCGCCTTCGCCGCGGGCCGGGTTCTGGCGGCGCGGCCGGAGCTGCTGGACGTGCAGGATGCCCCGGCGCGGCCGGAAACCATGGACGATCTGATCGCCCGGCGGGCGGAGTTCCTCGCCGGCTATCAGGATGCAGCCTATGCGGAACGCTACCGCGCGCGTCTCGCCGCCTTCCGCGCCGCCCTGCCGGCCGACGCGCCCGACGCGCTGCTCGAGGCGGCGGCGAAATCGCTCTTCAAGCTGATGGCGTACAAGGATGAATACGAGGTCGCCCGGCTGATGACCGCCCCGGAGTTCCGCAACAGGCTGGAGGCCGAGTTCGAGGGCGATTTCGCGGTGAAATACCACCTCGCCCCGCCGCTGATCCCCACCGGGCGCGATGCGCGTGGGCGGCCGCGGAAACGCAGCTTTGGCCGCGGCATGGAATGGGGCTTCCGGCTGCTGGCGCGGCTGAAGGGGCTGCGCGGGAGTTGGGCCGATCCCTTCGGCCATACGGCCGAGCGGCGGGCGGAGCGGGCGCTGATCGGCTGGTATGAGGGGCTGATGGACGACTGCGCGACCCGCTATGGCACGCTTGCGCCCGAGACCTGGCGCGAGGTTCTGGAGGCGCCGATGCGCATCCGCGGCTACGGCCCGGTCAAGGCGGCGGCGATGGCCGAGGTCAAGGCGCAGGTGGCGGAGCTGATGGCTGGCGAGGGGTAGTGCCGGCCGATTGGCGGTCAGAAAGAGCCAGCCTTCACGATCCCGTCGCGCAAGGCCGACATTCCGGATACGGGCGGCGCCCGACCCTGGGAGGGCGTGACGATCCATCGGGATCGGCAATGTCGGCTCGGTCATGCCCGCCGGTGGTTCTCGCGGCTGGCGGCGTAATGCGCCCTCCCGGGGGGAGGGTCGGGCGCCGCCCGGCTGCGCCGGGCGCGGCAGCTGTCTACAACAATTCCCGGTGACGATCGGGGGTGTGAATGGGCCTCGGGCATTGCGGCCGCCCTGCCCGAAACCGCCCCCGCTACAGATCCACCTCGATCACCCCGCCATCCTCGGCCGCGCGGGACTGGCAGAGGATGATGTTCCCGGCCCGTTGCGCCTTCGACAGCACGAAGTCGCGATGCTCCACTTCGCCGGAAATCAGCCCGACCTTGCACACCCCGCACAGCCCGTCGGAGCATTTCACGTCGATATGGATGCCATGCTCGGCCAGTACATCGGTGGCCGATTTGTCGGCGGGCACCGTGAACTCGCGGCCCGAGCGCGCCAGCCGCAGGGTGAAGGGGTGGTTTTCGTAATCCGGCTGCTCGGGGACGGAGAAATATTCCAGATGCACCGCCTCCTCGGGCCAGCCCTGCCGCTCGGCCGCCGCGGTCACCGCACTCATGTAGCGATCGGGCCCGCAGGTATAGAGATGCCAGCCGGATTGCGGCCCGGCCAGCAGCGCATCCAGATCGGCCCGTGTGCCCTCGTCGGAGACGTGCAGATGCACACGCTCGGCCCAGGGCACGGCTGCCAGGTCCTTCAGGTAGCCGCCCGCCCCGCGCGACTTGATCGAGTAGTGCATGACGAAATCGGCGCCGAGCGCGTGCAGGCGGTGGCCCATGGCAATCAGCGGCGTGATGCCGATGCCGCCGCCCATCAGCAGGCTGCGGCTGGCGGTCTCCTCCAGCGGGAAATGGTTGATGGGCCGCGAGATGAACACCTTGCGCCCCTCGGTGAAGATGCGGTGCAACAGCTTCGAGCCGCCGCGCCCCTCATCCTCGCGCAGCACGCCGATCTGGTAGACCGAGCGGTCGGCCGGGTCGCCCGACATCGAATACTGCCGCAGGAATTCCGGCGCGACCACGATGTCGAGATGCGCGCCGGCCTCCCATACCGGCAGTTCGCCGCCATCGAGCGCGCGGAACTCGTACTTGGAGATGTCGGCGGTCATCTTCTCGACCTTGCAGAGTTCCACCCGCAGCACCGGGCTTTCGCCCTGATCGGCGGTGTAGCGGTGGACATGGCTTTCATCGCCCGCCGCGATCCGTGCGCGATACTCCGCTGCCGTTACCAGTCGCTGATAGGCGTCGATCCCCGCCTCGCGATCCATCGGGAACGGATAGGGCCAGGGATGGGGCGCCAGCGGCGCGGGATAGACGGCCAGCGTCTGGTCCTCGTATTTCAGATCGAGCTCGGGCTGCAGGTCGCGCGCGTTGACCGGATGGCGCGCCGGGCGATAGGCGCCGTCCTCGCAAAGCTCGATGTCCCACCACCATTTCTTGACCGGGTTGAGCCCGCCATTGCCGACCCGGTCGTCGAGCCGGGCTAGCCATGGCGCGGCGGCGGGGATGTGCATCGCCGCCCAGCGGAACGGGCGTTCGGCCAGGAGCCCCTCAAGGTTCCAGGGGCAGGTCTTCATGCAGCGCCCGCACATCGCACCGCCCTCGGTGGTGATGCGGTAGGTGGCGCATTTCTGGCTGTCGGACTTCCAGATCTCGTAGCCGTTGAACATCAGCTTCGGCCCGGCGGTGATGGCGCCGGAGGGGCATTCGCGGGCGCATTTGTTGCACGCCTCGCAAAAGCTCTGCAGCCCGAAATCGACGGGCTTGTCATGCGCGAGCGGCATGTCGGTGGTGACCACGCCGGATTTCAGGCGCGGCCCGAGATAGGGATTGAGGATCACCTCGCCGATGCGGCTGACCTCGCCGAGGCCCGAGAGCAGCAGCAAGGGCGGCTGCAGCACCTCGCCATCGAGCACGGTATGCGCCTTGGCCCGGTAGCCGAGATTGCGGATCTGCTTGGCGATCACACCGCCGAGCAGCGAGAAGCGCAAGTAGGCGCGCATCGACTGGGCGACCGAGATCCAGTCGTCGCCCGAGGCGCCCTCCATCGTCTCGTAGCCCTGGTCGATGATCATGGAGATCGCCTGATCATGCGGCGGGTCGATGCGCTCGCCCACCGCGTCATGCGAATACCATGCCCAGTCCGGGCAGCGGCTGATCCCCACCGCATCGACGCCGAGGAAATAGCTCGCCGCCTTGACGGCAAGCGCGTTGCGCTCGGCATCGGCGGGCCGGGGGCCGGCCGGGTCGGGCTCGCCATCCTGGATCAGCACGAAGGCGCCGAGCGCGCGGCGCTGGGCGTAGGAGGGCGCGGCCTTGCGTGCATAGTGCCCGCCCTTGGCGTTGTCCTGATTGGCCTTGCCCATGTCGCCGAACTGGGCGCGGGCGAACATGTCGGTACGCTTGGGCACCCGCGCCACCCGCGCCTCGTCGATATAGGTCGTCGGCGTATCGACGCGCTTGAGCCGCTCGAAGGGATGCGGGCCGTCGGCAAAGTTGCGGGTGGCGAAGGGATCGCGGTTGAAGGCCGATTTCGCGTGCCCGATGCCCAGCCACCAGCCCGGGGTGAAGCGTGGCTGGCGCGCGCGCGGCGCCAGCGGGCGGTCGGGGGCCAGATCGAAGGCACAGGTCAGCGCGGCGAGGCCGAAACTCGTACCGATGAAGGGCGCGCTCAGCCGCCCGTCCTCGACCGTCGCCAGCCCCGCCGCCACCGCCAGCCGGCCGAGATCGACATCCGAGGCGGTGGCCGAATGCGCCTTGGCCGGATAGCCCAGAAGCCGGATGTAGTTGGCCAGCACCGTCGCGGTCTCATTGGCGCGCAGCGCCCCGCGCTGGGCCAGCGCATCCTCGATCCACTCCGCACCCGGTTCCTCGCGCCGCGGGGGGCGCGGGTTTTCGTAAAGGAACACCACCGCATGCGTATGGCCGGCGATGGAGGAGGGCGGCGCCTCCATCGATTCCTTCAGATCGGCCATGATCACGTCGATGCCCGAGGCCAGCGTCTTGGTCTGGCGCGTGCGCAAATCCTCGGCCAGACGGTCGATATCGGGGTTGACGATCGGCTCTGCCAGCAGCGCCTCCGGCGTCAGGCGGCAGATGCCGACCATCGAGGCGTCGTTGAAATGCGCGAAACCCTTGAGGTGGTTCGCGCGTTCCACCGGGTCGTCAGGGATCTCGGCCACCGCCCGGTTCACCAGCCCGTCGCGGATGGCATCGAGCATCGCCTGATACTCACCCATCGCGTTGACGATGCTCTCCGGCGCCTCGGGCCGGCGGAAGGAAAGCGACTGCATCGGCGGCACGGCGGAAAGATCGGCCGGACCGTCAAGCCGGCGCAGCCGCTCGGTCGGGTAGGGCCCCATATGGGCGGGGCGGCGCGCGTCGGAAAAGAAGCGAATCCCCAGGGTGTCCTCCTCGATCTCCGTGCGGCAGGCCGGGCGTGCCGCTGCCGCGGCGCGCCGGACCCAAGCCCCGGGGGCGAGCTACAGCGCCCCTACTTCCCTGTAATAGCGCGCGGCACCGGGATGCAATTCGATCCTGCCCTGCTTGCGGGCGGCGAACTGGATGTCGAGCGCCTTTGCCCAGGGCGCCTGCGAGGTCACCTGGTCGATATGGTCCCAGAATGCCCTGGTGATGCGATAGACCGTGTCCTCGTCGAGATCGGCGCGCACACCGATGCCGACGGCGGTGTTGAACGAGACCACCGGGCCGTCATTCATCTGGCCTTCATAGACATGGGCCGGGATGGTGTCGCGGAAACGGAACTTGCCCAGCCACTTGTCCACCGCCGGGCCGGAGTCATCGGCCGGACCGATGAAGCGCAGCTTCTCGGTCTCGGTGAACTGGATGAATTGCTGGCAGGGATCGAGACAGCCATTGGTGTAGACGTCGATCTTGCCGTCGAGGAAGGCCTGGAACCCGGTCTGCCAGTTGGCCTTGATCGCCTCGTAATCCTCGCCCGCAACCAGCCCGGTGGTGGCTTCGATCCAGCCCTTGGCGGCGTTGTAGGCGCCGCCGCCCTGGGGCCCGAGAAACACCGTCGCGCCCTCGATGTCGTCGAGCGTCTGGATGTCGCTGTCGGCGCGCACCGCGAAATGGTACTGGCCATAGGGAAACCACATCAGGAGCCGGTAGTTTTCCGCCAGCTTCGGCGCGTCGGGCTCGTTGCGGTACATCGCCTTGCCGGCCGCCATCAGGTTATAGACCACCGGCGAGGTCATCGACATGTCGAGATTGCGGCGGCCGACCTCCATCATGTGCAGCGTCGCCGCGCCGCCGGCCGAGACCTCGATGGCGATGTCGTCGAGATTGTCCGAGACGATGTTGGCGAAGGTGGCCATGGTGATCGCCTGGCCGAGGCTGGGGGCGATGGTGGCCATCTTCAGCGTGCGCTCCTGCGCCCCGGCGGTGCCGGCGAGCATCAGTGCCGCCATCGCGGCGGCGGTTGCGTGTTTCAGCATGGTCTTCTCTCCCTGTTTGAATCATGCATGGTTCAGCTCGTGGTTCGTTCCACGCGCGAGGGCGCGCCGCCGAGGAACCGGTGCGCGATGATGAGCGCGAGGCCGATGGCGAATCCGGGCACGGCGACCGCTGCCGCCGGCCACAGCATGGCGAGGGCGGCCAGCGGGCGGGCCAGCCGCTCCCACAGCGCAAGGCGGTTCCTCTCGAACCCTGCCAGTGCCGAGGCAAGAAGCCACATCGCCAGGGCGAAGGCCAGAACGATCCAGCCGAGCTCTCCCCAGCCGACACTGGCGATGTCGACCATCGCCCGCGATTTCACCCGCTCGCCCGCGAACCATTCGAACAGCACCTGCAGCTTGTAGAGCACCGCGGGATGATAGACGAAGACGAAGGGGATGAGAAAACCCGCCAGCGACAGCCGCGCGGCCTCGAAGCCGGTGCGCACCGGGCTCGCCCCGGCGATTGGCGCGGCGGCAAAGGCGGCAAGGGCCACCGGCGGGGTGACGGTGGAGAGCACCGCGAAGAAGACCACGAACATGTGCAGCGTCAGCGGCGCGATGCCCACCGCGTCGATGCCGGAAGACAGCGCGATGACGATGATGAAATAGGTCGCCCCCGGCGGCAGCCCCATGCCGAGCACGATGGCGCCTATGGCGACCACGATGAGGGTGAGCAGGAGCGGGCCGGAGGCGAGCTGGGCGAGCAGGAGCGACAGCCGGCCCGAAAAGCCCGAGACCTGGATCAGCCCGACGATCAGCCCGATGGCCGCGACGATGACGATGATCGAGGCCGACATGCGGCCTGCATCGACGAAGGCGCGCCAGATGCGCCGGGGCGCGCGGAATTCGGGAAACAGGATCAGCGCGCAGGCGATGGCGGTCAGAAAGCCGTAAAACCCTGCCTTGGGCACCGAGGGCTGCACGAACAGGTAATAGCTCAGGACGCCCAGCGGCAGCACGAAGACGAGGCTCTGGACTGCCTCGGCGCGGTTCAGCCCCGGCCGCGCCTCGGCTGGCAGCGGCCCCACGCCCTGCCGGCGGGCCTCGAAATAGACGGTCAGGAAGGTGCCGAGATAGTAGAAGATCGCCGGCACGATCGCCGCCACCACGATATAGCGGTATTCCAGCCCGATCTGGCCGGCGACGAAGAACGCCACCACCCCCATCACCGGCGGCATGATCTGCCCGCCGGTGGAGGCCGAGGCCTCGACGGCGGCGGCGAAGGCGGGCTTGAAGCCCGAGCGCTTGATCACCGGGATCGTCATCACGCCGGTGGAGACGACGTTGGAGATCGCCGCGCCCGACAGCGTGCCGAACAGCGCCGAGGACGCCACCGCCGCATGCGCCGCGCCGCCGGTGAAGCGCCCCGTCAGCCGGTTGGCGATCTTCATCAGAAGCGCGCCGGCGCCGGAGGCCATCAGCACCGCGCCGAAGACGATGAAGATCAGCACGTTGCCCGAGACCACCTGCAGGGGCTGGCCGAACATGCCCCCGGTCTGCGACCAGAAGTTCAGCACCATCGACCGCATGCTCTGCGCGAAGCTCGATTCGGAGCCGGCGAAGATGCCGGTCCAGTCCGGCAGCAGGCCGCGGGTGAAGAAATAGACCACCCAGAACAGGCAGAAGCCGACGATGAATCCGCCGAAGAGACGCCAGGTCAGATAGAGCGTCAGCGCCGTGGCGACCGGGAACAGGACGAAATCGACCGGGCGCGCGGTCGGCAGCGCACCGCCATCGACGGCGAACAGGCTGAGGATCCAGAACAGGAAGACGACCATCGACAGCGCCGCAAGCGCCCAGTTCAGCCACTGCCAGCGCGGCTGCCGGAACAGGGTCAGGAAGGAGATGGCGAAGGACAACAGGATCGGCAGGCCGAGGATCAGCCCGGTGGGCAGCAGCACGCCGCGCTCGAAGCTGCGGAAGCCCGTGCCCAGCCAGTGGGTCTTGAACAGAAGCCGCTGATCGCGGCGCGACAGCTCGGCAAAGCCCTCGGTGGTGGTGCGGATGATCCAGCGCACCAGCTCGTCGAGCGGGCCGGAGGCGGCATAGACGAGGATGACGATGACGAAAGCCACCGCCAGCACGTCGGCGGTGACGCGCCCAAGGCGCTGCTGCGGGGTTTCCGGCCTTCCGTCTTTCCGGACAAAGCTCATGCCCTAGTTGTCCAACCGATACATTTGAATGCCCGACGCAGTCCGGATCCGGATCCGGATATGTCGCCGACACATGATTCGCCCGGCGCAACCGGGCGGCGCCCGACCCTCCCCCCGGGAGGGCGCATTGACACGTCGGGTCAAGGGGTTGACCGACGGGCATGTCTGAACCGTCATTGCCACTCCCACCGTTTCGCTGCGCCCTCCCAGGGCCGGGCACCGCCCTTGCCGGCCGTCTCGAAATTCGTGAACCGGGTTTCAATCGACGGATTCAATCCACCAGCCCGCTTCTTGCCCTGCCAAGCGCTGCCGCCCCGGCCGGCGCCGTGCGGGGATGCCGCGCGTCACGCATCAATGAGCCGTGGCCGGGCATCACTCCCCCACAAACCGCCCCGGCGCCGGGCCGCGATAGCGTTCGGTCAGCTCCGCCGGCACCTCCGAGCCGTCGACGAGGAAGGGCAGGATGCCGCGCCGGCGCGAGCGGCCGCGCATGGCCCGTATGTCGTCCTCGGACACCGTCACCCGCTGCGCCAGCCGCCGCCCCCATTGGGCGAGCATGTCGTAAAGCCGGCCGGTCTCGGCCTTGCGCGCCGCATCCCGGCCGAGATCGCGGAACTCCAGCGGGTCCTCGGCCAGATCGTAGAGCATCGGCGGGAACCCGCCCTCGGCATGGATCATCTTGAAGCGGCCGTCGAAGACCATGAAGAGCCGCGCATCTCGCGGCGCCAGCCCTAGTCTCTCGCATTGCGGGGTGGGCGAGTAGTCGAACTCGCTGATGACGAATTCGCGCCAGTCCGGCCGCTCGCCGCGCAGCCAGGGCAGCAGAGAGCGGCCCTCGATGATGTGATCGGGCAGCTTGCCGCCGGCGATCTCGACGAAGGTGGCGGCGAGATCGATCGATTCGACCAGCGCGTCGCAGGTGGTGCCGCGGGTGGCGTCGGCCTCGGGCCGCGGGTCATGGACGATCAGCGGGATCTTCACCGAGGGGTCGTGGAAGAGATCCTTCTCGCCCAGCCAGTGATCGCCGAGGTAATCGCCATGGTCGGAGGTGAGCACGATCACCGTATCCTCCATGCGCCCGGTCCGCTCCAGATGATCGAGAAGCACGCCGAGCTGGTCGTCGCACTGCCGGATCAGCCCCATATAGGCCGGGATCACCTTGGCGCGGACCTCCTCGCGCTGGAAGGCGCGGGCGATGGCGTTGTCCATGTAGGCGGCATAGACCGGGTGCGGATCCTCGCGTTCGATCTCGTGGCGGATCGCCTGGGCGACGTGGTTGGGCCCGAACATGTCGTGATAGGGGGCCGGCACGATATAGGGCCAGTGCGGCTTGATGTAGCTCAGATGCGCGCACCACGGGGCTTGCGCCTGATCGATGAAGGCGATGGCCTGGCGGGTCAGCCACGGCGTCTCGCTGTCCTCCTCGCGGATATTGGCCGGCCTGTCGGCATTGGCCAGCATCCAGCCCGAGGCGATGTTGCCCGCCTCGTCGAGCCCGGCATTGGCGAAGGTCGCCCAGGGGTTCTCGGAGGGATAACCCTTCGATCTGAGGTATTCGTTGTAGGGCGAGCGGCGCTCGTCATAGAATCCGTCCGGCCCCTCGCCCCACAGCCCGTCATCGCGGACCCAGACATCGAAGCCGCATTCGGCCTGCCGCGCGCCGATCACGCTGTCGGGCGACAGCCCCAGCCGCGCCATGCCCGCCGCATCGGCCTTCATGTGGGTCTTGCCGATCAGCCAGCAGCCCATGCCCAGCGCGCGCAGGTGATCGCCCAGCGTCATCTCGCCCACCCGCAGCGGAAAGCCGTTCCATGACGCGCCATGCGAGGAGACATAGCGCCCGGTATAGAAGCTCATCCGCGAGGCGCCGCAGATCGTCGACTGGGCATAGGCGTTGGTGAAGCGCACCCCGCGCGCGGCCAGCCGGTCGAAATTGGGGGTGGGCAGATGCGGGTGGCCGGCGCAGCCGAGATAGTCGAACCGCAGCTGGTCATACATCACGAACAGGATGTTCATTCGCGCCCTTCCCCCGGTCACGCCTCGGCGCCGGTCCGCCGCCGATTCGGAGCCGAGTATTTGCCGATTCGTGCGGGCGTGCTAATCCCCTGTTCACCAGGTGAACTTGCGGGAGTCGTGAAGATGGCCGCCCGGACCGAGGGGCCCAAACGCATCCGCGCGCTGGAACGCGGGCTCGCGGTGGTCGAACTGCTGTCGCGCCGCGGGCTGACCTCGCTGGCGCAGATGCGCGCCGCCACCGGGCTGGGCAATGCGACGCTGCTGCGGCTGCTTGCCACGCTGCAGGATCGCGGCTGGGTGCGGCGCAACCTCTCCGACGGCCAGTACGAGCTGGCCCATTCGCTGGGCGGGCTTCTTGGCGAGGGCGCCCGCGCCCATCCGCTGGCCGAGCTTGCCGCGCCGATCCTCTTGGAACTGCGGCCGCGCGAGCTGGGGCTGCCCTCGGATCTCAGCGCCGTCGTCGCCCCCGGCAAGGTCGAGATCGTCGAAAGCACCCGGCTGCGTGGGCCGATGGCGCCGGCGCGTACCGCGCTGGGCATCCGTCCCTCGATGGTGCTGTCGGCGCATGGGCGGGCGCTGCTCGCCTTTGCCGGGGCGGAGGAGGTGGCGGCGCATCTGGCGGCGGTCATGGCCACGGGAAGCCGGCAGGAACGGAAATGGATCGAGGGCGGGCAGTTGGAGGCCGAACTGCAGCGCACCCGCGCGCGCGGCTACGGGTTGCGCGAGCCGGATTACTTCGTCACCCGCGCCTTCGATCCGGGGCCGGATCTGGGCGCGATGGCGGTGCCGATCCGCTCGGCCTCCGGCATCCATGGCACGCTGAGCCTGTTGTGGCTGCGCGATGACATGACGCTCGATGAGGTGCTGGACCTCGGCAGCCTCGACCAGCTGCGCCGGGCGGCGGCGCGGATCGGCACCGCGATGGATCGCGCCGGGATCGCCGCGCCGCGCTTTGCCGGGGCGGCGGGGCCGGGCGGATGATCGGGCCGGACACCGATTCAGCAGGAGCGCTGCATGGAGCCGGCGCATCGGCACCGGCGCAGAACATTCCGGAATTACAGGTCAGTTTCACGCGAGCGAGAAATAATGAAAGAGACCGTGCAAAACCCGGATGCAGGCGCGCATCCTGATTGCATGAGGGTTCAGCGGGATCGGATCTGTGCGCACGTAAAATAATTAGAAAATAATTCCCCAATCAATATTTATCAAATAGGTGAAAATCAGGAACAAACTTCGCCGGCGCCGCATTTCGCATCCGCCCAAGCGCAGCGCCCGGGTCTGGCTGGTTGAGTTTTGCAGAGCTCTCTGAAAGAGACCCGTGCAAAACTCCGGCATGAATGAAAATCGCCGAATCGGCCAGGTTTCGGGTTATCATGACCGAGTGCTTAAATTAATTTTGAAATAATTCCCAAATCAACCAATATTTACCAATCAACAGTGAAAATAATCACAACATGACCGGCGCCGCATTTCGTGGCGCCTGCCCGCGCCGACAGGGTCTGGCCGGCAGATCCTTTCAACTGCGCTC
>RFIR01000026.1 GCA_003695135.1 Alphaproteobacteria bacterium
CGCCCGGTGGGCGCCTTTGCGTCATCCGGCCTGGCCGGCCCGGCCGCGCCGTCATCGCCCGCTTCCGGCAGATCCGTCCCGGGCGGCTGCGTCTGTGCCGCATGCGCCCCGGCCGGCTCCGTGTCCGCGGCCCCGGCCGGCTCCGTGTCCGCGGCCCCGGCCGCCTCCGTCTCCTCCGGTGCCTCGGCGCCGGGTTCGGCGGATGGCTCGGAGCCCCGGATCACATCTTCGGCCGAAGACGCCTCTTCTCGGCGGCGTTCCGCATCATCGGGTTGCTTGCCCGGCTCGGTGGCCATGTCGCCCGGTTCAGGCTTGTCCGTCATCAAAGGATTCGCTCTCGTGAATTCACCCGGCAACCGCCGGAGCGGCCCAACGGCCGCGCTCGCCGAAACACTAGGCGAGCGGCGCCTTGCGGGCAACGATTCGTCATGCGGGTTTTTCCGCAACCGTCCGTGCCATCTGCCCCAGCGCGGCCAGCATGCCGGCGCGATCGGGGCTCGGAGCGACGCGGATGCGCCCGAAACCGGCTTGTCCGAGCGGGGCGGCCGTTGCCGCGCTGATGCATATCGCATCGGTCCCGCCCAGCGCCCAGCCCTGTCCGGCCGTGCGGGCATCCCGGTGGAAGCTCTCGAAGATCCGGGCGCTGCGCGGCGAGAAGAACAGGATCGCCGGCAGGTCGCCCGCGACCAGCCGGACCGCCACCTCCTCGGGAAGCCCGGCCGCAGGCTGCGCGTCATAGACCACCTGCTCGCGCACCTCGATGCCCTCGCTCATCAGCGCGCCGGCCAGATCGCCGGCCGCCTCGCGTCCGCGCAGATGCAGATAGGCGCCGGCACCGGGCAGCCAGGCGCCGGCCGCCATCCGCGCCAGATCACCGGCATTGCCATGGGCGGATTCGGCGGCGAAGCCCAGCGCCTGCGCCACCCGCGCCGTCTCGTCGCCGACGCAGAGTGCGGGCAGGTCGCGCCGGGCCTCCATCGCCGCGAAGACCCGCACCGCATTGGCCGAGGTGAACAGCAGCGCCTGAATGCCGTCGAGACGGACCGGCACCGCCTCTGGCACGATGCGGATCAGCGGCCAGTAGAGCGGGCTGAACCGGCCGGGAAGCGCAGCTTCCAGTTCGGCGGCGAAGGCCTTCGCCTGCGCCTCGGCGCGGGTGATCAGTATGTCAGTCAAGAAACCCCTCTCCCGCTTCCGCCTTGAGGTCCTCGCCAAGGCGATACGCGGCCTCGGCGGCCTGTCCCGCCGGTCCCTGCCATGCGCGGGCCAACCGTTCGGAGCCGTCGGGGCGCAGGATCTCGCCGCGAAACCGGATTTCCTTGCCCTCCATCTCCGCAAGAGCCGCGATCGGTGTGCGGCAGGAGCCGTCGAGCGCGGCGAGAAAGGCGCGTTCGACCGTCACGCAGGCCCGCGTCGGCGGATGGTCGAGCGGCGCGATGAGCCCGGCCAGCGGATCGCCGCTGCGGTGCTGGATGCCGATCGCGCCCTGGGCCGGGGCGGGCAGCAGCTCGTCGACCGGGATCGGCACGCCGAGCCCCCCCTGCCCCAGCCGCGCCAGCCCGGCGCAGGCCAGCAGCGTCGCCTCGGCCACGCCGCGTTCGAGCTTGGCCAGCCTGGTCTGGACGTTGCCGCGGAACTCGACCATGCGCAGATCTGGACGGCGGGCGAGCAGCTGGGCACGGCGGCGCAGGCTGGAGGTGCCGAAGACGGCCCCCTCCGGCAGCGCGTCCAGCCCGGCATGGCGCGGCGAGATGAAGGCATCGCGGATGTCGGCCCGCGGCAGCATGGTGGCGATGCTCAGCCCCTCGGGCGGCCGGGTCGCGACATCCTTCATCGAATGCACGGCAATGTCGATCTCGCCGTCCAGAAGTGCGGTCTCCAGCTCCTTGGTGAACAGCCCCTTGCCGCCGATCTCGCTCAGGCTGCGATCCTGCACCCGGTCGCCGGTGGTGCGGATCGGCCGGATGGCGAAACAGTCCTCGCCCAGCCCGTGGGCGGCCATCAGCCGGCGGCGGGTCTCCCCGGCCTGGGCCAGCGCGAGCGGCGAGCCGCGGGTTCCGATCCGGAGCGGCGCGTCGGGGCGCGGCAGGCTGGATTGCACAGTCATGGCGCGGGTGTTACCTGCCGCGGGGTGGATTGGCAATCGAGCGGAGGCCGCCGGGGCGTGCGCGAAACCTTCACCGTGCTGGGGCTCGAATCGAGCTGCGACGACACCGCCGCCTCGGTGGTGCGCGGCGCACCCGGCGCGCCCGGGCGCATCCTCGCCAACATCGTCTGGGGGCAGTCGGCGCTGCACGCGCCCTTTGGCGGCGTGGTGCCGGAGATCGCGGCGCGAGCCCATGCCGAGCGTCTCGATCACTGCATCGAGGCGGCGCTGGACGAGGCGGATTGCGGGCTTGCCGATCTCGACGCGATCGCGGTCACCGCCGGGCCGGGGCTGATCGGCGGTGTGCTGGCCGGGGTGATGACGGCGCGCGGGCTGGCGGCGGCGACCGGCCTGCCGCTCTTGCCGGTCAATCACCTTGCCGGACACGCGCTGACGCCGCGGCTCACCGACGCTCTGGCACTACCCTATCTGGTGCTGCTCGTCTCCGGCGGGCATTGCCAGTTTCTCGCCGTAGAGGGGACCGAGCGGTTCCGCCGGCTGGGTGGCACCATCGACGATGCGCCGGGCGAGGCGTTCGACAAATGCGCGCGGCTCCTGGGGCTCGGCTATCCCGGCGGGCCGGAGGTCGAGCGCGAAGCGGCTGCGGGCGATGCCGGGCGCTTCACCTTCCCGCGCCCGCTGCTGGACCGGCCGGGCTGCGACATGTCGTTTTCCGGGCTCAAGACCGCGCTGCGCCGGGCGCGCGACGGCTGCGTGGCCGGGCGTGGCGGGCTTTCCGGCACTGACAGGGCCGATCTCTGCGCCGGATTTCAGGCAGCTGTGGCCAATGTGCTGGCCGAGAAGGCGCGGCGGGCCATGGCCGAATTTGCCGAGCGTCACGGGGCGGGCCGTTTCGCGGTCGCCGGCGGGGTGGCGGCCAATCGTGCGATCCGAGCCGGGCTGGAGGCGGCGGCTTCCGAGGCGGGCTGGGCGTTCCTCGCCCCGCCGCCGGCGCTTTGCACCGACAACGCCGCGATGATCGCCTGGGCGGGCCTCGAGCGACTGGCGGTGGGCGAGACCGGCGCCCGGTCCTTCACCGCCCGGCCGCGCTGGCCGCTCGATGACACCGCCGCCCCCCAGCTCGGCAGCGGCCGGCGCGGCGCCAAGGCGTGAGTCGAAAGGAGACGGAGGGAAAGACGCATGCGCTACTGGCTGTTCAAGTCCGAGCCCGACAAATGGTCGTGGGCCGACCAGCTTGCCCGCGGCGATGCCGGCGAGGAGTGGGACGGCATCCGCAACTATCAGGCGCGCAACTACATGCGCGAGATGCAGGTGGGCGATCGCGGCTTCTTCTACCATTCCAACAAGGACAGGGCGATCGTCGGCATCGTCGAGGTCTGCGCGCCCTGCCATCCCGACAGCACGACCGAGGATCCGCGCTGGGAATGCGTCGATCTGCGCGCGGTGGCCTCGATGCCGAGGCCGGTGACGCTGCAGATGTGCAAGGCCGATCCGCGGCTGGCCGACATGGTGCTGGTGAAGAACACGCGGCTTTCGGTACAGCCTGTGACGGAAGCGGAATGGAAGGTGATCTGCGAGCTGGGCGGGCTGCAGGCATGACGATGTGCACGCCGAACGCATGGCCTGCCGAAACCCGGGTTGGCGGAGAGCCTCCGCCCAAAAGGCTCTCCGCCGCCCACCCGGATCGTCCCGCCCAAGAACGATCCGCTCCCAGATAGAGGGAACCGGGGGCAAATCCGGTGCTGTACGTCGACTGGCCGGTCCCGGGACATCAGACAAGCCGGCCCGCTGCGCGCCGAGCGGCGCGGGGAAGACCGATCCTGTCATGTCCGGAGAACCTGCAGCGCTGGGATCTTCTGATCCGTCATCGCGCCGGCCCTTCTGGGCCCGTGCTGGGAACACTACCCGACATGCCGCTGATTCGCAACGGAAATTCACCGACAATTGTCGCGATTGCGAACCGGTGCGGGGAAACCGGCCGGCAAGCTGGCCGGAGCCGGGGCGTCCCGTCGGACGGGCACGATGCACCTCGGCGCGGGAAGGACGCGCCTGCGGCCCGGCCGGATCGGAACCGCGACACCGGCCCGACCGCCCGACCCGGAACGGAACCCGGACCGCGCGTCACGCGATGCGCCCGGCGGGTCCGGGCGGGGGCGGGTTCGCGGCGGCCCCGGCAGCGCGGCCCGGCCGGCGCGGTCCCTCGCCACCCTCGACGGGTGGGGCTGCGACGCGGTGCCTGTCACCCCCGGTGTCCTGCCCCGAGCGGCTTGCCTCGCTGTCGCGCCGCATGCAGGGACGGCGCAGACTTGCGGGGAAAGCGGTCATCTGTCGCCGAATGTCGGGCGTATGCCTGCCCGGCCGGGGCCGACGCCCGAGCGCGCCCGAGGCAGTCAGGCGCCTCGCACCGGGCCGAACAAATCCGTGCCGGACATCGCGATGCGCATATCGTGGAACCGGCCTCGGCCGACCGCGCCGATCATCCGCTCAGTAGGGCAGCGCGTTCTCGATCAGCTCGGTCTCGCCCATCCGCGAGACCAGCACCACGTCGAAGCGCATCGGGCTGTCTGGCGACAGCCCGTGTTCGGCGAGATAGGCCAGCGCCGCCTTCTTGAGCCTTGCCCATTTCGCCGCCGTCAGCGAGAAGGCAGCCTCGGCAAGGCTGCGCCGCGCCCGCACCTCGGCAAAGACCAGCGGCCCGCCGTCGCGCACCACGAGATCGATCTCGCCTTCCCGGCAGGACCAGCGGCGATCGAGGACGGTGCCGTTGCGGTCGCGATAAAGCCGCTCGGCCTGTTCCTCGGCCGCGATGCCGGCCAGCCGCGATCGCTGTCCGCTCATCGCCCCGCGATCTCCAGCGCCATGGCATAGACCCGCCGGCGCGGCGCGCCGGTCCGCGCGACCACCTCCCTGACGGCTTCACGCAGGCTCATGCTCTGCAATGCCTCCCTCAACGCCGCGGCAACGGCATCCTCGTCACTGGCTGCCGGTCCGGGCGGGCCGAGCACCAGCACGATTTCACCGCGTAACACCTGTTCGCTGAACAATTCCTTAACCAAATCGCCAAGGCGCGCCCTTCGCACCTCCTCGAAGCGCTTGGTCAGCTCGCGACACAGCGCCGCGGGCCGCTCCGGGCCGAAGATGGCCGCCATGTCGGCAAGGCTTTCCGCGACGCGGCGCGGCGATTCGCAAAAGACCAGCGTGGCCGGCACGCCCGCCAGCCCGGCAAGGAACCGCCGCCGCGCCGCCTTTCTGGCCGGCGGAAACCCCGCGAACATGAACCGGTCGGTGGGCAACCCGGCCACACAGAGCGCCGCCAGCAGTGCCGAGGCGCCCGGCACCGCCGTCACCGGATGCCCGGCCGCGATCGCCGCGCGGACCAGATCGTAACCGGGATCGGCTACCAGCGGCGTGCCGGCCTCGGAAAGACAGGCCAGCGCCGCGCCTTCGGCCAGATGACGCAGGAGCCGCGGCCGCTGCGCCGGCCCGTTGTGATCGTGATAGGCGATCAGCGGCCGCCCCTTAAGGGCTATGCCGTGGATCTCCATCAACCGGCGGGCGGCACGGGTGTCCTCGGCCGCCAGCACATCGGCCGCCGCCAGCACATCGAGCGCCCTCAGCGTGATGTCGCGCGCATTGCCGATCGGGGTCGCGACCATGTAGAGCCCGGCGGCGAGCCCGCCTTCCCCCCGCATCCGCCTTTCCTCCTCCGCCATGGGATGCATCCGGTCATTTACTTGGGCTGGCCTGCAGCCTAGTCTGCGCCGCATTCGACAGCCCTAGAAGAAATCAGCGAGGAAGTCATGCTCGAGGCGCGAATTCGACAGTCCAGACCGACCAGGCGACGGGTGCTTCACGCGATGGGCGGGCTGGCGCTCGGCCTGACGCTTGCCGCCTGCGGCGGCGGTCCCGAGCGGCCGGGGCCGATCACCGGCCCGTCGGCGCCGGTCGATGCCTCCGCGCCGGTCAGGGTCGCGCTTCTGGTGCCGCTCGGCTCGGCCGATCCCAAGCGCGCCGCGCTCGGCCGCAGCCTGGTCAATGCCGCGCGGCTTGCGCAATCCGACCTCAAGGGGGCGAGAATCGATCTCAAGGTCTACCCCACCGCCGGCGATCCGCGCCGCGCGGCCGTGGCCGCCACCAGGGCGATCCAGGACGGCGCCAGGATCATCGTCGGCCCGCTCTTCGGCGTCGCCGCCGAGGCGGTGGGTCCGATCGCCGCCCGGGCCGGCGTCAAGGTGCTGACCTTCTCCACCACCCCCGCCGTCGCCGGCGGCAACGTGTTCCTGCTCGGCCAGACCGCCGACACCGAGGCCCGGCGCATCGTCAGCTATGCCGCAAGCCGGGGCATCACCGCGCTCGCCATCTTCTACCCGCGCACGCCTTCGGGCAAGGTGGCCGAGATCGCCGTGCGCGATGCCGCCCGCCGCAGCGGCGTCACCGTGGTCACCGCGATGGACTATCCGCGCAGCGTCGAGGGCATCCAGCAGCGCAGCGCCGAATATGCCGCGATCCACTCGGCCCCGGCGCTGGTGCTGCCCGAGGGCGGGCAGGGGCTGAAATCGGTGGCCGCGTTCCTCGCCCATAGCGGTGTCGACGCGAAATCCACCCGCTTTCTCGGTCTCGGCCAGTGGAATTCGCCGCTGACGCGGACCGAAAGCGCGCTGCAGGGCGGCTGGTTCGTCGCGCCCGATCCGGCGCTGTTCGCCGCCTTCGCCAGCCGCTACCGCGCCGCCTATGGCACCAGCCCCAAACCGATCGCCAGCCTTGCCTATGACGGCATCGCCGCGGTCGGCGCGATGATCCGCGATGCCAGAAGAAGCGGCGAGACCGATCCGTTCTCGATCTCCAACATCACCGATCCGCACGGATTTGCCGGGGTCAACGGCATCTTCCGCTTCCGCCGCGACGGCCTGATCGACCGGGCGCTGGCGGTCATGGAGGTCGGGCCGGAGGGCTTTCAGGTCATCAGCCCGGCGCCACGCAGCTTTGCCGCCTTCGCAAGCTGATCTGGCCGAGCGGACGGCCGCCCCGCCGGGGCGGCTGATCCTGCCCGAGACGCGCATCCTCGATCGCGCGGCGCTCGGCGCCCGCATCGAGGCCGCGGCCGCGCAGGCGGGCGGCGATGCCGCAACGCTGCGCAAGCTCTGCGTCGCCGAACTGCGCGCGGCCTACCGCGAGGGGATGGCGGCGATCGAGGCGGCGCTCGTCGAACGCCCGCTGGCCGGCCGCGAGGCCGCGCGCAGCTATTGCCGGCTGGCCGATGCCATCGTGCTGCCGGTCATCGACATCGCGTGGCGCCACCTGCACCCGCTGCCCACGCCCACCAAGGCCGAACATGTCTCGGTCATCGCCACCGGCGGCTACGGGCGCGGCGAGATGGCCCCGCATTCGGATATCGACCTGCTGTTCCTGACCCCCTACAAGCAGACGGCCTGGGGCGAGAGCCTGATCGAGAGCGTGCTGCACATGCTCTACGACCTGCGCTTCAAGGTCGGCCATGCGGTGCGCAGCGTCGAGGACTGCGTGCGTCTGGGACGCGAGGACATCACCATCCGCACCGCACTGCTGGATCGGCGCTATCTCTGCGGCGACCGCGCGCTGGCCGAGGAGCTCGACACTGTGCTGTGGCGCGACCTGTTCGCGCGGACGGGGCCGGAATTCGTCGAGGCCAAGCTCGCCGAGCGCGACGAACGGCACGAACGCCATGGCGGCTCGCGCTACCTGCTCGAGCCCAATGTGAAGGAGAGCAAGGGTGGGCTGCGCGATCTGCAGACGCTGTTCTGGATCGCGCAATATCTCTATCACACCCGCACGCCAGAGGAGCTGGTCGAACGCGGGGTGCTGGGCCGCGACGAGCTGGACGTCTTCACCGATGCCGAGAACTTCCTCTGGGCGGTGCGCTGCCATCTGCACCTGATCACCGGTCGCGCCGTCGATCTGCTCAGTTTCGATGCCCAGGTCGAGATCGCGCGCCGCATGGGCTTTCGCGACAGCGGCGGAAGGCGAGCGGTGGAACATTTCATGCAGACCTACTTCACCCATGCCAAGCATGTGGGCGAGCTCACCCGCATCTTCTGCGCCGTGCTCGAGGCGCAGCATGTCAAGGCGCGCACCCCGCTGGGCGGCCGGCTGCGCCGCGCGCTCGGCTTCGGGCGCCGGCAGGTGGCGCCGGGCTTCCGCGACCGCGACGGCAGGCTCGACTTCGCCGATCCCGAGGCGGCGGCGCGCGAGCCCATCCTGATGCTGCGGCTGATACAGGAGGCGGTGGTCTCGCGGCTGCGCATCCATCCCGACGCCATCCGTCTGGTCGCGGCCAACCGCCACC
>RFIR01000246.1 GCA_003695135.1 Alphaproteobacteria bacterium
CCCCATGACCCAGCCGCCGCGTTCCTCGCGCACATACCAGCGCGCATCGGCATCGCGCAGCACCGGGTGTTCGGGGTTCGATTTCCGCCATTCGACCAGCGCCGGGTCGGGCTCGGTGACGATGTACTGGTGCTCGACCGGGATGGCCGGAATCTTCAGCCCCAGCATCGCCGCGGTGCGCTGGGCGTGGTTGCCGGTGGCGGTGACCACATGCTCGGCGCGGATCTCGAAACGCTCCTCGGCCGGCACCAGCGAGTTGCCGCGCTCGACCATCAGCCGGCCCGAGATCACCCATTCGCCGCCGCGCCTCTCCAGCGCATCGACCTGGGCCTTGCGCACGATCTCGACGCCGAGCTGGCGCGCGCCCTTGGCCATGGCCTGGGTGACGTCGGCGGGGTTGATATAGCCGTCGGTGGGATGAAAGATCGCGCCCAGAAGGTCCTCGGTGCGCACCAGGGGCCAGCGGTCCCTGATCTGGTCGGGCGTCAGCCATTCCAGCTCGATGCCCACCGTCTCGGCGGTCGAGGCATAGAGCATGTATTCGTCCATCCGCGCCTGACTCTGGGCCATGCGCAGATTGCCGACCACGTGAAAGCCGACATCGAGCCCGGTCTCGGCCTCCAGCCCCTTGTAGAACTTCACCGAGTAGTCGTGGATATGGCTGGTGGCATAGGACATGTTGAAGAGCGGCAGCAGGCCGGCCGCGTGCCAGGTCGAGCCGGCGGTGAGCTCGTCGCGCTCCAGCAGCACCGTCTCCCACCCGGCCCGGGCCAGATGATAGGCGATGGCGCAGCCCACCGCCCCGCCGCCGATGACCACTGCGCGCGCATGACTCTTCATTGCCGCCTCCCTTTGCATCTCGTCTTCCGTTATCGGCCTTTGATCGTAGCGGACCGGAACGCGCGCGACCATGTTGCCACCATTTCCGACGCGCCCGGTTACCGCCGGTTAACCCTGGCGCGCTCAAATCCCGTCCGATGCAACAGGAGGCACTCCGAAATGCTGCGCAGGCTGTTTGTTCCGCTCGCATTCGCATTCCTTTCCACCGGGCATGCCAGCGCGGAAAGCGAGGTGCACTGGAGCTATGAGGGCGAGAGCGGGCCGGAACACTGGGGCGAGCTTGCCCCGGAATTTGCCTCCTGCGCCAGGGGCGAGGAACAATCGCCTATCGACCTGAGCGGGGCGACGAAGGCGGAGCTTTCCGATATCGAGATCCACTGGAAGCCGGTGACCTGGGATCTGGTCAACAACGGCCACACCATCCGGCTGGGCGGCGATGACGGCGGCTATGCGATGATCGACGGGCGGCGCTACGATCTGATCCAGTTCCACTTCCACGCCCCCTCCGAACACACCGTTGACGGCAACCATCTGGCGATGGAGGCGCATTTCGTCCATCGGGCCGAGGATGGCGGCCTGGCGGTGATCGCCGTGATGATGGTGCCGGGCGATCTCAACCTGCTCTTTCGCAACATCATGGCGCTGGCGCCAGCCAAACCCGCCACCACGCCTTTCATCGAGTTCGACCCGCGCGAGCTGCTGCCCGCCTTCTCGCGCGTCTGGCGCTATCGCGGCTCGCTGACCACGCCACCCTGTTCGGAGATCGTGCTGTGGACGGTGCTGCGTACGCCCATCGAGGTTTCGGAAGCCGATATCGAGGCCTTCCGCAAGATCATGCCGGAAAATGCCCGCCCGGTGCAGGAGCTCAACCGGCGCTATCTGCTGACCAACTGAGGCGGGCAGGCCGAGCTTGGGGAGCACCCCGGGCAGGCTGAGCGCCGTGCAATGCCGAGCCGCCACACCAGGCGAGGCCGGCGTTGGCTCCATCTCGTCATCGAGATCGGGATCAGCTTGTTGACGGAGAGACCCCTGCAAAACTGCTGCGCGACGGGGTATCCCAGACGAGACGCGTTTTCTGCCAACGTGTACTTCGCGCGTAAAGTAATTAAATGAGACCTCTGCAAAACTCCGCCAGCCAGACCCGAGCGTTCCGCGCGGGCGCCACGAAATTGTGGCGCTACATGCGCTCTTCTTGTTTTCGCTGTTGATTGATAAATATTGATTGGGGAATTAATTTCAAATTATTTTACGCGCGCGCGATCATGATTCCTGCAAGACCTTGTGCATTCCGGGCATCCGCCTGCATCCGGGTCTTGCAGAGGTCTCTTGTAATTGCCTTACGCGCGTGCGATTCTGATCTATCGAACGCGCAGGGCGTTCATGATATTCGGATCGATAATAGTTTCGTATGGCTCTCTGAAGCATTTCGCGTCCAGTCCACGTCGCCCGCCCAAGGGGACGAAGCGAATCCGGCTCGCCGCCATCTTCCCGTGACGATGGCAAGACCCCTTCCAGAACGTGCGGCATACCCCGACACACCCCGAAGATGGACGAGCCGCGCCCGCGCCCCTATATCTCGCCGACACGGGCGCGGCGATGCCGTCGCCGCGCCTGCAATCCGACATGGAGCCTGCCGCGATGAGCGACCCCCTGCGCGAGGAATGGACCGGTCCCTTCGGTCTGCCCGATTTCGAAGCGGTCCGCGATGGTGATTTCCTGCCCGCCTTCGAGGATGCGATGCGGCAATCGCGCGCGGCCATCGACCGGATCGCCGCCAACCCCGCCCCGCCCGATTTCGCCAACACCATCGCGGCGCTGGAGCGGGCCGAGCGGCCGCTGGAGCGGGTCTCGGCCATCTTCTTCAACCTCGCCGCCGCCGATGCAAACGAGGAGCGCCAGGCGATCCAGCGCGAGATCGGGCCGCGGCTCACCGCCTTCCGCTACGAGACCATGCTGAACGCGCCGCTCTTTGCCCGCATCGACGCGCTGAAGGCCGACCCCTCGGGGCTCGACGCCGAACAGCGCAGGGTGCTCACGCTCTATCACGACATGTTCCGCCGCGCCGGCGCCATGCTGGAAGGCGAGGACCGCACCCGCCTGTCGCAGATCATGCAGCGGCTGACCAGCCTCGGCACCGCCTTCACCCAGAACCTCCTGGCCGATGAGCGGGACTGGTCGATGGCGCTCGCTGCGGAGGATCTGGAGGGCCTGCCCGGCTGGCTGACCGATGCCATGGCAGGTGCGGCGGCCGAACGCGGCGAGGCGGGCCATGTCGTCACCCTGTCGCGCTCGCTGATCGTGCCCTTCCTGCAGCTCAGCCCTCGGCGCGACCTGCGCGAGCGCGCCTTCCGCGCCTGGGCCGCACGCGGGGCCAGGGGCGGCAAGACCGACAATCGCGACATCATGGCCGAGATGCTGAAGCTGCGCGAGGAACGCGCGCATCTTTTAGGCTTCGACAGCTTTGCCGATTTCAAACTGGAACGCGAGATGGCCGGCAATCCGCAGGCGGTGCGCGATCTGCTGATGGCGGTGTGGGAACCGGCACGGGCGCGGGCCGAGGCCGATGCGGCGCGGCTGACCGAGCTGATGCGCGCCGACAGCATCAACGGCGCGCTGCAACCCTGGGACTGGCGCTATTACGCCGAGAAGCTGCGCCGGGCCGAACACGATCTCGACGAGGCCGAGATCAAGCCCTATCTGCAGCTCGACAACATCCGCGATGCGGCCTTCGAGACCGCCGGCCGGCTGTTCGACCTCTCCTTCCACCCCGTCGACGTGCCGCTCTATCACCCCGATTGCCGCGCATGGGAGGTGCGGCGCGACGGGCGCCATCTCGGCATCTTCATCGCCGACATGTTCGCACGCCGCTCCAAACGCTCCGGCGCATGGTGTTCCTCCTTCCGCGGGCAGGACCGGCTCGATGGCATCCGCACGCCGATCGCGGTCAATGTGTGCAACTTCGCGCGGCCGGCCGAGGGCAGCCCGGCGCTGCTCACGCTCGACGATGCGCGCACGCTGTTTCACGAATTCGGCCATGCGCTGCACGTGCTGTTGTCGGATGTCACCTATCCGATGATCTCCGGTACCTCGGTGGCGCGCGATTTCGTCGAGCTGCCCAGCCAGCTCTACGAACACTGGCTGATGACGCCGGAGATCCTGTCGCAATACGCCCGCCATGCCGAGACCGGCGCGCCGATGCCGCCGTCACTGCGCGACCGGGTGATTGCGGCGGAAAATTTCGACCAGGGCTTTGCCACGGTGGAATATGTCGCCTCGGCGCTGGTCGATCTCGACTTCCATTCCGGCCCGGCGCCGGAGGATCCGATGGCGGCGCAGGACGCCACCCTGGCGCGCATCGGCATGCCCGAGGCGATCGCCATGCGCCACGCCGCCCCGCATTTCGCCCATGTCTTCGCCGGCGACGGCTATTCGGCCGGGTATTATTCCTACATGTGGTCGGAGGTGATGGACGCCGATGCCTTCGAGGCCTTCCGCGAGACGGGCGACGTGTTCGACCGCGACACCGCGCAGCGGCTGCTCAGGCACATCTATTCGGCCGGCGGCTCGCGCGAGGCGTCCGATCTCTACCTCGCCTTCCGCGGCCGCATGCCCGGGGTCGAGGCGCTGCTCAAGGGCCGCGGCCTGGTGCCAGAGGCGGCCTGACGCGGCGGAAGGCTTTGCGCGGCCGCGCATCCTGCTAGGTAGGGCGGGAAGATCGCAGAAGAAGGGAAACCGCACGCCATGATCAGCCGCGAAATCCGTCTCAAGGCCCGCCCCGATGCCATGCCGGGGCCGGAGCATTTCGAGCTTGCCGAGACCGAGATCGCCCCGCCCGGGCCGGGCGAGGTGACGGTGCGCAACATCTGGATGTCGGTCGATCCCTACATGCGCGGGCGCATGCGCGAGGGGAAAAGCTACGTCGCGCCCTTCCAGATCGGCACGGCGCTGGAGGGCGGCGCGGTGGGCGAGGTCGTCGCCTCCAACGCCCCCGATTTCGCGGTGGGCGACCATGTGGTCTCGATGTTCGGCTGGCGTGAGGCCTTCACCTGCCCCGCCGATGCCGGGCTGCGCAAGGTCGACCCCGCGCTGGCGCCGCTGCAGGCCTATCTGGGCGTGCTCGGCATGCCGGGGATGACGGCGTGGGCCGGGCTTCTGAAGGTCGGCGCGTTGCAGGAGGGCGAGACGGTGCTGGTCTCGGCCGCCTCCGGCGCGGTGGGCTCGGTGGTCTGCCAGATCGCCAAGGCAAAGAACTGCACGGTGGCCGGCATTGCCGGATCGGACGAGAAATGCCGCTGGCTGAAGGAGAAGGCCGGCGTCGATGCGGCGATCAACTACCGCACGGCCGGCAGCCTGAGCCGGGCGATCGCCGCGGCACTACCCGGCGGGGTCGACGTCTGTTTCGAGAATGTCGGCGGCGACCACCTCGCCGCCGCGCTCAACAACATGAA
>RFIR01000027.1 GCA_003695135.1 Alphaproteobacteria bacterium
CGAGAAGGCATCGTCGAGCGCATCGACCGTGAGAAGCTGCCCCTCACCGTTGATGGTCACGGTGATGGTGGCGGTGTCCTCGACGATGATGTCGGTGGTCGCTTCCAGCATCGCCGTCAGCGAGGTGGTGTCGAGCACCTGCTCGGCGCCGTTGGTGTTGTCGAGGTCGTTGAGATAGGCGAGGTCGGAATTGGCACCGACGCCGATGGCGTGGATCTCGGCGCCATAGGTGTTGGCGATCGCGGCGACCTCGTCACCATAGTCGGAGCTGTCCTGATAGATGTACTGGCCGTTGGCCCAGCCGATCGCCGGCCGGCCGTCGGAGAGGAAGTACATCTTGTTGATCGCGCCGTCGCCCTGCTGGCTGGCGAACCAGTCGCGCGCCTGCTGCAGCCCGGCCTCGTAATTGGTCCAGCCGCCGCGGGTGATGCCGGTCAGCGTATTGATCAGCGCCGCGTCGTCGAGCGCGAAGGTGCCCAGCGTCTCGGCGTCGATGTTGGTGTAACCCGAGGCCTTGCCCGAGAAGGTGACGATGCCGATGTCGATCTTGGCCGGATCGGCGCCCTGGGCGATCAGGTTCTGCACCGCGGCGATCACCCCGGCGATCTGGGCATCGAGCACGGTGTCCGACAGCCCGTCGCCGTTCACGTCACCCACGCCGGTGCCAACGAAGGTGTCCTGCTGGGTGTTGTTGCCGTTGACGGTGGAGTTGGAGATGTCGAGCACGAACAAGAGGTTGTGCTTGGGCTGGTCCTGCGCCGCGGCGCGCACCGTGTATTGCAGCTGGAAGCTGTCGGTCTGGCCGTTGTTCAGATCGACGAAGTTGGTGCCGCCATCGAAGGTCAGGTTGCCCTGCGCGTCGATCGTCACCGTGCCGGTGCGCCCGCCGGCTGTGGTCACGGTGAAGGCCTGGCCGACCGCGCCGACTCCGGCATTGGCCGCACCCAGCGCGTTGACATCGGTCACGGTCATGCCGCCGGGGGCGTCGGTGGTGTCGTTGACCAGGATGTTGGCGGCAATGCCTTCGGTCTCGCCGATCGAGTAGGCGTCATCGACCGCGTCGAGGGTGATGGTGACCGGGCCCGGCGGCGGGTTTCCGCCACCGGAGCCGGCATCGGGATCGGCGGTGATGGTCACGTTGTCGAAGGCGATCTTTTCGCAGCGCGCGGAGATGTCGGAGACGATGCGCAGCTGGAACGAGGACATGCCGGCCGGCAGGTCATAGGTCAGCCCGTCAAAGCCGCCCTTGTCGATCACCTGGCCGGTCACGCTGCCGGTCAGCGCATTGCCGGTGCCGGTGAACTGGTCGAGCACGGTGACATTGCCGTCCTGATCGACCAGCTCGATCCGGACCATGTCGCCGTACTGGGTGCCCCACTGCTCGAAGCCGCCGCGGATCACCTTGGCGTCGAGGGTGAGCTTGGCGTTGGTATAGCCCGACAGGTCGATGCTGCGGAACGTCATCGTGCCGTCATGATTGCCGTTGGTGACCGCCGAGTTGTTGGCGCGGTAGAAATCGCTGCTCTCGACATTCGCCGAGTTGGAGAGATCGCCATAATTCCGGCCGTCGAAGGTCTCGGTCATCAACGTCTCGGTGCCCGCGGTCGGCTGGCTGCTACCGCCGCCGATATCGCCGGTCTTGACGAATTCGAGCTTGTCGATGCGGATGAACTCGTTGCCGTCGCGATAGCCGCGCAGCTCGAGCGTGTCGCCCTGATTGATCAGGATGTCGTCGAGGGTGAAGGAGGAAAAGCCGCCATTGTTGGAGCCCCACCCGTCATCGTCCTGATCGAGCGTGATGGTGCCGACCACGGCGCCGTTGACCACCACCTCGACCGTGCTCTGCCCGTCGAACTCGTCCTGGATCCACAGGGTGACCTGGTAGAGGCCCGAAGCTTCGTTGAAGCTGGTCGAGGCGGTGCCGCTGTAATCGCAGCCACCCAGCCGGATCAGCTGGCCACCGGAGGCGTTGTCGCCATCGGTGGCATAGAAAGTGTCGAGAAACAGGCTCTCGGCCTCATAAACAATGACGTTACCGGACATTTGCGCTCTCCTTACTCACTCAGTCCCGTGAATGCGCGCGCACGGGGGCTGTACAGGTCTACAATGGGCCACCGGCGAGGGTGGCGGTCGAGGGCTGTTGTGTTCTTCAGCGGGTCGATCGGCCGGGGGCGTGGTCCTCGATGCGCCCACCCGCATCGGGTTTGCCCGTCAAATCGTTCATTGAAGCGGCCAGAATGCGGCATGCCGCCACAAGACGGTGTCAACTTTCCGGCAAATTGGGAAAACTGTCCGTAAACCGGGAAGCCAGAGTCCCCGCTTCGCGAACCGCGTCGACGGGCCGGATCCGCAAGGCGGCGGTCAGGGACCCGCATTGTTTCGACGCCACACAGGCTCATACGCCCGACACCCAATTCACTGCTCCGGTCGCCCACCCCGGATACACACACGAACACCCGGGTCTCCCCGGTACACAGTCTCGCGCGACGGAGAAGCCGGCTGACATGCCCTTCCGTCTCGCATGAGCAATTGACAGAAGTTTATGGCCAAAAATGGGCCGGTTTTCTCTCTTTTTTGTCGCAATTGGTTAATTGCACAACTTGGCCGGGCAAACCGTGACGCATGTCACAATCCGCGATGCGGAGGCGATCAGGGCTGACGGCGCCGGTTCTGCCGCTGGTCGACGTTATCGGCCGGTTTCGACGCGCGGCCGGGGCAGCCTGGGCCTTCACAGGGCCGAGGCGCGCGGGGTGATCTCGCGCCGGATCTGCTCGCCGACCGAATGCTTGGTCCGCTCCAGATCGTATTCCAGCTGCAGACGTACCCAGAAATCGCCGGCGGTGCTGAAATACCGCGCCAGCCGCAGGGACATCTCGACGCCCACCGGTGACTTGCCGGCCAGCACATCGTTGACCCGGCCTTCGAGCAGCCCGGTTGCACGGGCCAGCTGTGCGGCGGAAATGCCAAGCGGTTTCAGATACTCCTCCTGCAGGACCTCACCGGGGGTCGGGCACAGGAGCACCGGCTGGGCCTCCGCCTCGCCCGGTGCAACCAGCTGGATCTCGGTGGCGAAACCCGCCGCCTTCCACGCCTCGATGCCGCCTGCCATGTGGATGACGTCCGCGTGCCCCTCCTTCAGCAGCATCCGGCCCGCCGCCTCGGAGCGTTTGCCGACCGCGCAATGCAGGACGACCTTCTTGTCGGGAAGGGCAGGAAAGAATTCGGGGTCGAAATTCGACAATGGCAGCAAGAGCGCGCCGGCGATGTGTTCCTTTTCGTATTCGGAGGTCTCGCGGACATCGACCAGCACGATCTCGTTGCGGTCCAGCCAATCCTTGACCTGCCTCACATCGACGGCCTGCACGGTTGCATGCGTATTCTCGGGCACGGGCACAATCCCTTTTCGACGGACGGCCCCGCCTGCCGAGGGGCCGGTCCTGATTCGGTTCAGGGATGCCACCGGTGCCCTCGTGGGTCAACGGACCCTGCACGAGGCAGGGTCCGTTCCCCCCAGGTCGATCGAACGCCACCCGCTCGCGACCCGGCCGGATCGTGTAACGATTCGGCCGGGCCGCCGGATGTGCTCAGATCACGTTGAAGTCGGCGGCCGAAAGCGCCAGGCCCGGATCGAGGATCGCGATCAGGCTGGGGCCCGCGCCGCCCACGCCATCGGCGTCATAGCGCAGCTTGCCGGTGACGTCGTCATAAAGGATGTGATCATTGGCATCGAGCGCAGCGGTCCCGATCACGAAGCTGGTGGGATCGAGCGGCCCGACGCCGAGCCCGAAGGCCGAATCGGCCAGATCGATAACATCGGTTCCGACGGTGAAGTGCTTGATCTTGTCGCGATCCGCGGTCGCGGTGCTGTCGAGCACGAACTCGTCGGCCCCGGCGCCGCCGATCAGCACGTCGCGACCGGCCTGACCGTTGAGGATGTCGTGGCCGCCGCCGCCGACCAGCCGGTCCTTGCCGTCGCCGCCCAGCATGTCGTCGCCGCCGCCCTTGCCCTTCATGACATCATTGCCGGCCAGGCCGTACATCGTATTGGCGTGTCCGTTGCCGGTCAGCCTGTTGTTGCCCAGCGTGCCGATGACGACGTCCGGGCCCGTGACCGGGATGAACACGCCGCTGAAGACGTCATAGGTCGAGCCGTCGTCGAAATCGATGAAGTCGATCGCCTTCTTGGCGTTGGAGAGAGTCGAGTTCAGCGTGATGTTCATCCCCGCCCCGGTGATGACAAGGCCGCCGCCCGCTGGCGTCAGGGTCAGATCGGTGAAGGCGATGCCGCCGGTGACAACGAGATGGTCGACCGAGCTTGCCGCCGTCGCGCCCTCGTCCTGGATGGCCACCGTGCTGCCAGACGAGACGTAGAAGAAGTCGTGCCCGTCGCCGCCATCATACTGGTCGGTGCCGGTGCCGCCATAGAAGCTGTCGGAGCCGTTGTTGCCGACCATGTCGTCATTGCCGGCGCCGCCATAGAGCGTGTCGTCGCCAGTGCCGGCGATGAAGTTGTCGTCGCCCTGGCCGCCGATCATCACGTCATGGCCGCTGCCGCCGAACAGGTTGTCGTCGCCGCCCGCGCCATCGACGGTGTCATTGCCACTGCCGCCATAGAGATTGTCGTTGGAATGGCCGTCATCGAAGGCGGCACCGCCCAGCAGCGTGTCGTTGCCCGCCCCGCCATAGGCGAAATCCGCGCCCACCTCGGTCTTGATCAGGTCGTCGCCGGTGCCGCCATACATGGTGTCGTCGCCGCCGCGGCCCTCGAGCGTGTCGTTGCCGCCCTTGCCGTCCATCAGTTCGGCCGCGTTGGTGCCGATCAGATGGTCGTCGCCGGCGCCGCCGATCAGCACCGGGCTGATCGTCACGTTCACCGTGCCGGTATCGGTGCCGGTGCCATCGCTGACGGTGTAAGTGAAGCTGTCGGCGCCGACATAGCCGGCATTGGCGGTGTAGGTCACTGTGCCGTCGGCATTGAGCACCACCGATCCATGCGCGGCGGTCCCGACCGCGGTCACGCTCAGCGCATCGCCTTCCAGATCGAGATCGTTGGCCGCCGGATCGAGCGTCACCGGCGTGGTGCCGGTCGTGTTGGCGGTGTCGTCGATCGCAAACGGCGCCGCATTGCCCGGATCGAGCACGAAATCGGTCAGGTCGAGCTGGGCCAGCGTCATGCCCAGCAGCTGGATCGCGGTGCCGTCGGCGAAGTTGATGTTCACACCCGCCGCGTTCTCGGTCGCGGTGACGATGCCGAAGGCAGCGTCCTGCAGCGTGAAGCCGGTCAGGTCGATGGTGTCGATGCCATCCTCGAAATCGGTGATGATGACGGTGCCGTCACCGGGATTGATGTCGAAGATGTCGGCGCCCAGCCCGCCATGCATGGTGTCGACGCCGCTGCCGCCGGTGAGCGTGTCGGCCCCGTCATCTCCATAGATGTCGTCATTGCCGCTGCCGCCATAGAGGTCGTCATTGCCGATGCCGCCGATGACCGAATCGTTGCCCGATCCGCCATCGACGATGTCATCGCCGCCATGGCCGTCGAGTGAATCGTCGCCGAGCTCGCCGAAGATGCCGTCATCGCCTTCCGAGCCGTCGATGGTGTCGTCGCCGGGCCCGCCGGGGTGGGTGACCAGCCCGCAGGCCTTGGCGATCGCCTCGCGCACAGCGTCCGAGAAGTTGGAGCTGTTGGAGGTGAGCTCGATGGTGGCGCCGGTGCCGAGCTGGGTGACGAGATTGTCATAGGTGGGCCGGATCGCCGAGGTGACCGAGAACACCGGGAAGATGCCGGCCGTCAGCAGCGCGTTGCTCAGATCGGCGATCGAGGGGTAATCCTCGCCGGTGCCCGGCGGGGTGCCGTCGAGAATGGTGTCGAGGTTGTTGGGCCCGGCGCTGGCGAAATCGCCGGCCTGGTGATAGGCCGAATCGGTCGACAGCATGACGATCTTGAGCGATGTCGACCGCCAGCCGACCTCGGCGGTGCGCAGCGCCACCTGCAAGAGCGCCTCGAGCTGCGCTTCGGGTGCATCCAGCCCGTTGCGCGTCGACATCGCATTCACAGCGTTGATCACCGCGGTGTTGTCGGTCGTGATCCCCAGATGGGTCTGATAGACATAGTCGGTCGCCGCGCCGAAGCTGCCCGTCGGCTTGTCGATGAAGGAGGAGACGCCGAAATTGGCGTCCTGCACCATGCCTTCCACCGTGTTGATCACATTGCCGATCTGACCCTTCAGGATCGGCAGGTCGTCGGTGAAGGAGCCGGAAAGATCTTCCAGGAACAGGAAGTCGATCGCACTGGCGCAGCTGTCGAAGGACTGGGTTGCAATGCCCGTCGAGTGGCCGCCCGGCCCCGGCCGGCCGGCAGCGCCCGATCCGCCGGCGGTGACCGTCATGAAATCCACCGGTACCGGCACCGGGCCGAGCGAGGCGACCTTCACGGATGATGCAGAGCTGTCCGCGGCCTCCACCCTGACCGTTTCCCAGGACTCGGTTTCGCCGGGCCCCTCATCGGCATCGGCTTCGGCCCCGTCGCTCCCCTCGTCGCGGAACTCGTCCAGATCCCCGGCATCGCGCGATGACAGATCGTCGAGCGCCGAGCCGCCATCCCCCTCGCGACGATCCGCGGATTTCAACTCATCGGCGGTGTCGTCGCCCGTGCCGCTCAAGGCAATTCCGTCAAGGCTCATATCCGTCTCCCCAGTCATGCGATGGCCGTATGAATTCCGGATCCGCTGCGGCGCGTAGGACCGAGTCGGGGCCGAAGCCGCGGCGACACTGGCAGGCTTTGCCGCATTTTCGCCATAAGCAGCCGCTTAGCCGCCGAATTTGCGCAAATGGTTGATGGTTGCGGTTCCGGCGGTGCGGATTCATCAGTCGGGAAGAGTGCCGGATGCAACTGGAGATTACGGGACGGGCCTGCCCTGTTCCTGCCGCTCTGTCCCGATGCTCGCCAGACGGGTGGCGAAAGAGGCTGCCGACATTGTGCGCGGTATTCCTCAGCCCCGATTCGACCCCTGGGCGGCGAATCGGGAGGACGGCACCGGCGCTGAGATCGCATGCAGATTGCCTTGGATGCCCGGCCGGTTCCGGTCCGCGCGCGCGAGCCGGGCCGCCACTGAGTCAGTGTCAGTTGCATATATCATGATAAAATGATGAAAGGGAATCGCCCGCGCCGGTGCGGGTCACAGGGATCGGATGTCGGGAATGAAGAGCCAGGTGATCGAGGCGCTGCGCGCGGTGTCGGTGGACGGGCAGGAGGGTGATGTCGTCAGCACCGGGCTGATCGGCGAGAGCGATGTCGTCATCGATGACGACAAGGTCGTCGTCTCGGTCAACCTGCCGCAGGGCTTTGCCGGCGATCTGGGTGCGCTGCGCAGCCGCATCGAGGCCGCGGTCAAGGCGGTCGATGGCGTCGGCAAGGTGCTGGTCGCGCTGACGGCCGAGCGCGCGACGGCCGGGGCGGGCGCACAGGCAGCGAAGCCGGAGCCGAAATTTCCGCCCGGGCCCGATCTGCGGCCGCAGGCGGGCGGCATTCCCGGCGTCGGCGCCATCCTCGCCGTCGCCTCTGGCAAGGGCGGGGTCGGCAAGTCGACCACCGCGGTCAATCTGGCGCTGGGACTGCGCGAGCTGGGGCTGAGGGTCGGCATACTCGATGCGGATATCTATGGGCCGTCGCTGCCGCGGCTTCTGGGAATCACCGAGCGGCCGGGCGTTTCCGGAGACAAGATCGTGCCGATCGAGAAGTTTGGGCTCAAGGTCATGTCGATGGGCTTCATGATCGAGGAGGAAAACCCGGTGATCTGGCGCGGGCCGATGGTGGTCTCGGCGCTGATGCAGCTGGTGCGCGAGGTCGAATGGGGCACGCTCGACGTGCTGGTGCTCGACATGCCGCCGGGGACCGGGGACGCGCAGCTGACCATGGCCCAGCAGGTGCCGCTGACCGGTGCAGTGATCGTGTCGACGCCGCAGGATCTCGCACTGATCGACGCGCGCAAGGGGCTGAAGATGTTCAGGAACGTCGATGTGCCGATCTTCGGCATCATCGAGAACATGTCGACCTTCATCTGTCCGCATTGCGGCGAGCAGTCCGACATCTTCGGCCATGGCGGGGCGGAGGAAGATGCGCGCCGGCTTGGCGTGGTGTTCCTGGGTGCGGTGCCGCTGCACATGGACATCCGCAGACAGTCCGATGCCGGCGTGCCGGTCGTCGCGGCCGATCCCGAAGGGCCGCAGGCCGCCGCCTTCCGCCGCATCGCGCTGCGGGTGGCGGCGATGCTGAAGCCCGAAGCGGAGTGAAGGTGGCACCTTCCGCGAACCGGCGGCGGTGAAGGGGGCATCATGTCCGGGAGACCGATCGTGCTCTCATACCAGCCGCCCTGATCACTGACCTTTGCCCGGCTTCCTGCCGTGAGCGAGGTGATGGTGTCGGGGTCGCTGGCGAGAACGATCCGGGCCGCACGGCCCCGACAGATGATCGCTCGGCAGCCGTCAGGGCGCGTTCAATCGCGATATCACCCGGCAGGCGCGGGGCGCGTTCCGCCGAGCTGAAGGTGAATGCGCCATACGGCCAGGCGAGCATCCTCGCGCAGGTGCAATGATTGAAAAACCCCAGCGAAACTCCGGAACGACGGGGCATCCCCGGCGAGACGCGTTTTCTGCCAACCTGTGCTACGCGCGCATAAAGTAATTAGAAGAGACCCCTGAAAAACTCCGGCGCGACAGGGCATCTCAGGCAAGACACGTTTTCTGCCAGTGTGTACTGCGCGCGCGTAAAGTAATTAGAAAATAATTTCCAAATCAATATTTATCAGCCAACAGTGAAAATAATCGCAACATGTCCGGCGCCGCATTTCGCGGCGCCCGAGCCTACCGGGAACAACCAAGCCACGGATCCGCTGCAGCGGCTCTGCCTTTTCAGGCGCAGTAGATCTGGTAGAGCGTGCGAAGGATCTCGGCCGCCTCGGGGCTGTCGAGGGAATAGAAGACCGATTGCGCCTGCCGGCGCGTCGACACCATCCGGTGCGCCCTCAGGATCGCCAGCTGCTGGGAAATGGCCGACTGGCTCAGCCCGATTGCCTCCTGCAGCTCGTGCACCGATTTCTCTCCACCCAGCAGCTGGCACAGGATCAGCAGGCGATTGTTGTTGGCCATCACCTTCAGGAGGTCTCCGGCCCGATCGGCATTGTCGCGCAGTTTCTGCAGTTCGGTCGAACCGATATCCATCATGTCCATCTCTGCCCACCTTCCGGTCCGACCGGACCCTGCGGCTCGCGCATTCGTGAACGCACCTGCCGGCATGTCCGTGCCACCTGCATAGCAGCTTGACCTTTCACGCTTTTTAATATTCAGTTATGATAATAAACCAAATTACAGATCTTGCAATGGGAGGCCGCACCGATGCTGGACAGCAGCGAGCTCGAGAATGCCAAGAGCATGTCGATCATCGTCACCAAGGGGACGCTCGACTGGGCCTATCCGCCCTTCATCCTTGGCACTACCGCCGCGGCCATGGATGTCAAGGTGTCGATGTTCTTCACCTTCTACGGGCTGCCGCTGCTCTTGAAGGATCTGGATCTGAAGCTCAGCACCCTGGGCAATCCGGCGATGAAGATGCCGATGATGGGGATGCACATGGCGATGCCGAACTTCATGCCGATCATTCCCGGCGTGGACCGGCTGGCGTCGAACATGATGAAGAACCTGATGAAGAAGAAGGGCGTGGCCTCGATCGAGGATCTGCGCGAGGCGGCGGTGGATAGCGATGTGCGCATGATTGCCTGCCAGATGACACTCGACCTGTTCGAGCTGAAGACCGAGGACATGATCGACGGCATCGAGCTGGGCGGCGCGGCGACCTATATGGAGACCGCGCTGAAATCCGACATCAACCTGTTCATCTGACACGTACGGCACCTGCCTGCGACGAGAAAGGAGAAGCGATGGCCGAACATGTGCTGAATGCGGAGGGCCTGAACTGCCCCCTCCCGATCCTGAAGGCGAAGAAGGCGCTGAAGGACGTGCCGCCGGGCGAGATCCTCAAGATCAGCGCCACCGATCCCGGCTCGGTTGCCGATTTCGCCGCCTTCTGCAATCAGACCGGCAACGAGCTGGTGAGCTCCACGACCGAGGGCAACGTATACAGGTTCGAGATTCGCCGTACCTGAAGCCGCGCGCAATGCAAACGGCCCCGGGCGGTTCGGCCCGGGGCTTTCTTATTTCCGGCACCGCCTGACATGGGCGACGAAGCGGTCGACCCACGGGCAGCCATCGGTGTGACGCAGATGGCAAAAGCCGGCCAGAAGGTTTCCGACCACGATCCCGTCATGCCGGCCGTCCACCCCATGCCCGCGCAGCATGTCGCGGGCAAAGCGCGTGTCGGCCGGCAGCCCCTCGAGGCTGGCATAGTGAAACTCGTGCGCGCGCGCCTCGGCATTCTCCACCCCCCAGGGCTGGCCGGGGCGGGTGCGAAATGCGGTGTAGCCGCGCCCCTGCGGGCGGGCGTGCATCACCGCCTCGGCCGCGATGGCACCGACCATCGGCCAGCGTTTCCCGTCCCAGCCGATGGCCCGGCAGAGATACATCAGCCCGCCGCATTCGGCATAGGCCGGCATGCCGTTCGCGATGGCCTCGCGGATTGCCGCGCGCAGATCGGCATTGGCCGCCAGCGCCTCGGCATGGGTTTCGGGAAATCCGCCGCCGATGAACAGACCCTCGGCCGGCGGCAATACGCGATCCGATAGCGTGTCGAAGGGCACGAGCTCGGCCCCCGCCCGCGCGAAGGCCTCCAGATCGTCGGGATAGTAGAAGCCGAAGGCGGCATCGCGGGCGATCGCGATGCGCACCGGTTGGCCCGTGGCGGTCATGGCCGGTGCGGGGCAGGGGGGCACGGCGAGCTCCGGTGCGGCGCGCGCGATCTGCATCAGCCGCGCCACATCGAGCGAGTCGGCGAGGATGCGGCCGATCTCGTCCAGATGTGCGGCCCGTTCGCCGCTTTCGGCCGGGGTGGTCAGGCCCAGATGCCGCTCGCCGATCTCCAGCGCCCGGTTGCGCCGCACCGCGCCCAGCACCGGCAGGTCGCAATAGAGCTCCACCGCTGCGCGCAGCTTGGCCTCGTGCCGCGCGCCCCCGGTTCGATTGAGGATGACGCCGGCGATATCGACCGCCGCGTCGAAGCGGCGATAGCCCAGGAGCAGCGGGGCGATGCCGCGGGTCATGCCGGTGGTGTCGATGACTAGCACCACCGGGGCGCGCATCAGCTTGGCGAGCTCGGCATTGGAATCGGCGCCTTCCGGGTCGAGCCCGTCATAAAGCCCCTTGTTGGCCTCGATCAGCGCCAGCGCGCCCTCGGGCGTGCGCCGGGCGAGCAGGCCAAGCAGCTCCGCCCGCCCCATGGTGTTGAAGTCGAGATTGTAGCAGGGTCTGCCCGCCGCCAGCCCCAGCCACATCGGGTCGATGTAATCGGGTCCCTTCTTGAAGGGCTGGACCTGCTGCCCGGAGGCGCGCAGCGCCGCCGCCAGCCCGGCGGTGATCACGGTCTTGCCCGAGGATTTGTGCGCCGCGGCCAGAAGCAGGCGGGGGGGTGCGTTCATGCCGCGGCCGGTAGGCCGTCACGGTCCCGATCCGCCCACATCCGCTCGGCCAGCGCCTGCGCGGCCGGGATCGTGTCCGCCCGGCCCAGAAGCTTCAGCGCAACGGCGAGGGTTCCGGTGACCGCCGCCTCGCCATAGGCGCTTGTGCGTTCCCCGCGCCACACCGCGACCAGATCGGCGGGATCCATGGCGCTGTCGGCCGGCTGATGCGGATCGGCGAGGATCGCGGGCCAGGTCTCGATTTCCGGCTCGGCCGCGCCATGGGTGGTCCAGACCACGGTCGGCTTGTTGGGCCGGCGCTCGATCTCGCCGCCCTCGCCGCGGAAGACCGCCATGTGCGGCTGGCCGAGCAGCCGCCCCGCGCCGGCATGGATGTCCATGAAGCCGCGATGAAAGATGCCCTGCATCATCGCCGGCGCCCCGAACGGGTTGAGCATGCGCGAGAAGCTGTGCACCGGCGAGCGCAGGCCGAGGATCGGTCTGAGCTCGATCAGATGGCGCAGCACCGGGCTCAGCACTTCAAGCGGCACATAGGCGAAGTTGCGGGCGCGGATGTGATCGGCGGCCTCGGCCAGGCTCTGCGCCGGGGCAAGCCCGAGGCGGCGGAGCACGTCGGAGGTGTAGACGCGGCCCGGCGTGTGGCCCTCGGTGCCATGCATGAAGACGCGGATCCCGGCGCCGGCCAGCGTCAGCACCGAGAGCAGGAACCAGGGCAGCTGGATGCGCTTGCCGGCATAGGAGGACCAGTCGAGATCGACATCGGGAATCGCGGCCGGCAGCGCGATGGTCGCGCGCGTGCCGAGGGTGAAGCCGGCGATCTCCTCCGGCGTCTCCTCCTTCAGCCGCAACAGCATCAGGAAGGCGCCGATCTGTTCGGGCA
Source organism: Alphaproteobacteria bacterium (assembly GCA_003695135.1). Classification (GTDB taxonomy): domain Bacteria; phylum Pseudomonadota; class Alphaproteobacteria; order Rhodobacterales; family Rhodobacteraceae; genus J013. The sequence goes on from RFIR01000027.1 coordinate 12,466, forward strand.
GGGCCTCGCCGCGCAGGATCATCGCCATCGCCTCGCGCGCCTCCTCCAGCGTCAGCGCGCGCGACTTGGTCTTGCCGCGGCCGAGAATGGCGACGAATTTCGCAAATGGGTGGGCTTCGAGCGACATGGCGTCCTCCGGTTCAGGCGGATTGCACCCTTGCCTGCGCCGCAAGATTGGCATCGCCGAGATTGGTGGGCAAGATGCGCAGCACCTTGACCCCGAGCAGTGTAAGCGCCGCCGCGATGCCGACGCCGCCCAGCCCCAGCGCGATCTCGCTCCAGCTCGGCGTGTAGGCGGCGACCACCCCGTCCTGAAAGCTGCTGGAGGTAACGAAACCGGGGAAGATCTCCAGCGGATAGGCCTGCCCGCCGATGATGATGACATAGAGCTGCGCGAAGCCACCGGCGATGACGAAGAGCGAGGCCAGAACCGCGTCTCCAATGCCAAGGTTCTTGCTGCCGAAGATCATCGCCATCGGCAGCAGACCGCCCAGGATCACCTGCCCGCCCCAGAAAAGCCATGTGTAAAGACCGCCGGTTCTGAGAATGAACGCCTCGATCCCGGCATGTTCCTGCGCGTAAAGGTTGGTCAGATGCTGCACGGCGGTGAAGTACAGCACCGCCGCCACGAACAGCGCCAGGAGCCTGGCGAGGCGGGTTACCAGCCCGAGACCCAGCGGGCGGTTGCCCAGGCGGGAGAGTGTCACCAGAACGATGATGAACACGGCGAGCCCGAAGCTGAACGACATGGCGATGAACAAGGGCGCCATGATCGCCGCGTCATAGGCGGGCCGGGCCACCAGCCAGCCGAAGATCGAGCCGGTGCCGGTGGTCAGCGCCAGCCGCCACAGGAAGGCAAGCAAGCCTGCCGCCGGCACGTAGCGCCTTGCCCCGCCGCGCGACATCTGCACGAAGAGATAGAGCGCGGTGACCACGATGAAGCCGGTATAGAGGAAGATGTTCCAGGCGAAGATGGAGGAGAAGTTGTAGGTGGTCATCGCCACGATCAGCCGGTCGGCCCGGCCGAGATCGAGCACCAGCACCGCCAGCCCGCCAACCAGCAGCGCGATCGCCAGAAGACCCGAGAGCCGGGACAGCGGCTTGTAGGCGCTGCGGCCGAAGACCGAGGCGATGGAGGCGACGTTGAGCGCGCCGGATGCAGCGACGATGAGGAAGATGGCGAAGATGTGCGGCGTGCCCCAGACGATCTGGTTGGTCATGCCGGTGACGATGTGGCCGCCTTCCTCGATCACCACCACGGCGATCAGACCGGCGAGCAGCGCAAGCGCGACGATGGCCGCCGCGCCGGCGAGGCCGCGGCTGAGGCCGATTTCGCGATAGATCGTGCGTTCCATCCTCCGCGCCCTCCTAGAGCCCCGCGTAGCGCACGCCCGGATCGAGTCCGAGATCGTCGCGCAGCGCCATGCTTGGATATTGCGCAAGAGCCTTCGAGATCTCGCTTTCGGGATCGTTGAGATCGCCGAACAGGATCGCGTTATGGCCCGTGGCCGCGCAGGCCTCGACACAGGCCGGCACCCGCCCGGCATCGACCCGGTGCACGCAAAGGGTGCAGCTTTCCACCGTGCCGCGCCCGCGCGGGGCGAAGCTGCGCTTGTCGGCGTCGGGCACCGTCTCGTGGATGAAGCTGCGCGCCTTGAACGGGCAGGCCATCATGCAGTAGCGGCAGCCGATGCAGATATGCTTGTCCACCAGCACGATGCCGTCGGCACGCCTGAACGAGGCGCCGGTCGGGCAGACATCGACACAGGGCGGGGATTCGCAATGCTGGCACATCACCGGCAGGGACAGCTCGCGCCCGGTGGCGATCTCGGTCAGATCGACCTTGCGGATCCACTGCGCATCGGTCTCGGGATGGCCGGTGTCGTGCCAGCCGTTTTCCTGCGAACACGCGCTCACGCAGGCGCTGCAATCGGGATCGCACTTGCCGGCATCGACCAGCAACCCCCAGCGATGGTTTGCATCCGCCTCGGCCTCGGCGCTGCCGCCGAATGCGGTCAGCGTCACGCCGGGGGCCAACGTGATCGTTGCCACCGCCGCGCCTGCGCGCAGGAAATCGCGGCGCGAGGGCGGGACGGCATCGGGTCTCGGGGTAGGCTGCTTCATTCCGTCGCCTCCGGCTGCGGGGCAAAGGCCGTGCCCTTTTGCAACGCTTCCAGATAATCGGCGATCATTGTCGCGGTCTCGGGTGTATTGCCCATGGCGCGCGCCTTCTCGATCACCCGCAGACCGCGCGCATCGGGCGTCGCCTTGTGACAGGTGAAGCAGTCGATGCTGACCGCGGCATATTCATGACAGACCGCGCAGAAGCCGCCGGGATCGCCTGCCGCGACCGGCCGGGCATCCGGGCCGGTTACGGCGTGGCAGACGAGGCACTGGCGCAGGCTGGCCCTGACCGTGCGATCGCCCATGCGCAGCGTCAGGTCGCGGTCGTGGCGCAAGAGATCGGGGTGGTGCCTGCGCCAGTATTCGTTGCCTTCCGGGTGCGGCGTGCCGATGGCCTTTGGCACCTCCGGCCACAGCGCCCGGTCCTGCCCGGCCGATGCCGCGGCGGCCAGCAGCACCGGCAGCGCGATCAGGGCCAGCAGATGCGGCAATCGTATCATTCACCGAGCCCCATCTTGATATAGCCGGTGGGGCAGACATCGGCGCAGATGTGACAGCCGATGCAGCGCGTGTAGTCGGTATAGACATAGCGGCCCACCGTGCGGTCCTTCTTCGGCACGCGATGCACCGCATCCTGGGGGCAGAAGATCACGCAGTTGTCGCATTCGAAGCACATCCCGCAGGACATGCAGCGCTCGCCTTCCTTGCGCGCCTGCTCCTCGGTCAGCCCGATGATGCGCTCCTGGAAATTGCCGAGGACCTGATCGCCCTCGAAATGAATCTCCTGGCGCTGTTCGCGCGGGACAAAGTTGAAATGCCCCTTGAACAGCTCGGTATGCGGAATGATCTGGGTATCGGAGCGATCCTCGTAATTGTGGATGGCGAAATCCGACTCCGATGTGCCGCGCTTTTGAAGATGATCATAGGGCGCGGGGTCCTTGTGGCGGCGGTGCAGCTCCTCGAGCAGATTGAAATGGTGCACATCCACCTTCGGGCGGCGCTCGATCGTGCCGTCATCGAGAAAGTCCGAGATCACCTCGGCCCCGATCCGGCCATGACCGATGGCGGTGGTCAGAAGATGCGGGCGCAGGATGTCGCCGCCGGCGAAATGCTTCTCGCGCCCCTTGACCGGGGTCGAGGGGGTGGCGTCGATGAAGCCGCGCCCGTTGTCGAGACCCTCCAGCCCGGTCAGATCGCCCATCTGGCCGATGGCGGCGATGATGATGTCGGCCTCCAGCACGAATTCGGTGCCCTCGCGCGGGATCGGCTTCATGCCGTCCATGTCGCATTCGCACATCCTCAGGCCCACCGCCTTGCCGGTCTCGTCCTTGATCACCTCCAGCGGCATCACCCCGCCCCTGATCTTGATGCCCTCGCGCATGGCATCCTCGCGCTCGCGCTCGGCCGCGGTCATCTTCTCGACGGGAAACAGCGAGGTCAGCGTCGCGGTCATCCCCTCGCGCACCAGCGAGCCGGCCACGTCATGCCCGGCAAAGTTGATCAGCGCCCCGTCGGGGTGTTCGGGGACATTGACCTTGGAGATATGGCCCAGCCGGCGGGCCACCGAGGCGACATCGACCGAGGTATCGCCGCCGCCGACCACCACCACCCTGCGCGCGGTGCCGAAGACATAGCCCTGATTGAAGGCGTCGAGAAACTCGATGCCGTTGATGCAGTTCTCGGTGCCCTCCCAGCCCGGGATCGGCAGATCGCGCCCCTTCTGCGCGCCCAGCGCCCAGTAGATGGCATCATAGGCCTCTTCCAGCGCCTCGACGGTAATGTCGGTGCCGACGCGGGTGCCGGTCCTGACCTCGACGCCCAGATCGATGATGCGCCCGATCTCCTTGTCGAGCATCTCGCGCGGGGTGCGGTAGCCGGGGATGCCGTAGCGCATCATCCCGCCCAGCTCCTCATGGGCCTCGAAGACGGTCACCGCATGGCCATCGAGGCGCAGGAAATAGGCTGCCGACAGGCCGGCCGGCCCGCCGCCCACCACCGCGACCTTCTTGCCGGTATCGGGTCCCGGCTCGGGCAGCTTGACGTGGTTCTCGTTGGCCCAGTCGCCGACATATTGTTCGACCGCATTGATGCCGACGAAATCATCGACCTCGTTGCGGTTGCAGCCCGCCTCGCAGGGCGCCGGGCAGACCCGGCCCATGGTGGCGGGGAAGGGGTTGGCCGCGGCCATGCGCTGGAAGGCGTATTCCTGCCAGCTCATGCCCTCGACGGGCGGCTTGTCCATGCCGCGCGCGATCGCCAGCCAGCCGCGGATTTCGTGGCCCGAGGGGCAGGAGCCCTGGCAGGGCGGGGTCTTGTGGACATAGGTCGGGCATTTGTAGGAATGATCGGCCTGAAAGATCCGCTCCTCCAGATCCCAGTCCTCGGCAGTCTGACCCTCGCTGAAGCGCCGGAAGGTGGGTTTCGGCTGGTTCGCCATCTCGTTCATCGGCTTCCTCCGCTGGGCCGTCTCAGCCGGCTGCCTTGTCCTCGGTTTCGTCCTCGTCTGTCTCCTGCCCGGTCAGGATGATCGCGTTCGACACCATCTGGTGGACGGAGACGATGGAATCCATCTCGTAGCCGAACTCGGGCATCACCTTGGAAAACTGCGTCTTGCAGATGGCGCAGATCGCGGCCATGTGGGTGACGCCGTGTTCCTCGGTCACCTGCTGCAGCGCCGTCATGCGCGGCGTGGCGCCCTTCTTGCGCAGCTCCATCAGATCGTCGGTCAGCAGTCCGCCGCCGCCGCCACAGCACAGCGTCGATTCCATGATCGTGTCGCGGTCCATGTCGTAGAAATGGTTGCAGACCGCACGCAGGATGTTGCGCGGGATCTCGAACTGGCCGCCGGGCTTGTCTCCCATGCGGCTGGCGCGCGCGACATTGCAGCTGTCATGGAAGGTCAGTCGGATGTGATCGTTCCTGGAGCGGTCGAATTTCAGCTTGCCGCGCTCGATCAGATCCCAGGTGTATTCGCAGATATGCTGCGGCACCGGGTAGTTCGGATCGAGAAAGTCGAACGGCCCGGCCAGCGTGTTGAGGTAGGAATAGGCCACCCGCCAGGCGTGGCCGCATTCACCGAAGATGATGCGCCTGACGCCCAGATCCTCGGCCGCCTTGCGGATCCTGAGCGCCAGCTCGCGCATGTTCTCGTAGGAGCCGATGAACAGCCCGAAATTCGCCGCTTCCGAGGCATAGGAGGAAAGTGTCCAGCTCGCGCCCGCCTCGTGGAACACCTTGGCATAGCCGATCAGCCCGTCGATATGGGGTTCGGCAAAGAAATCGGCCGAGGGGGTAACCAGCAGTATCTCGGCGCCCTTCTCGTCGAGCGGAAGGCGCACCGAGATGCCGGTATCGTCCTCGATATCCTCTTCCAGATCCTCGAGAGTTGCCCGCAACGCCTTGGGATTCAATCCAAGATTGTTGCCGATATCCTTAACCTTGCCGATGATCTCATTGGCGTATTTCTGGCCGATGCCGACGCTGTCGAGGATCTCGCGCGCGGCCATGGTGATCTCGGCGGTATCGATGCCATAGGGGCAGAAGACCGAGCAGCGCCGGCATTCCGAGCACTGGTGGTAATAGGAATACCATTCCTGCAGCACGTCCTCGGTCAGGTCACGCGCGCCCACCAGCCAGGGAAAATGCTTGCCGGCGAAGGTGAAATAGCGCCGGTAGATCGAGCGCAGCAGGTCCTGGCGCGCCACCGGCATGTTCTTGGGATCCCCGGTGCCAAGAAAATAGTGGCACTTGTCGGTGCAGGCACCGCATTTGACGCAAGTATCGAGATAGACCTGAAAGGCGCGGTTCTTGCGGGCCAGCTCGGCCATCTTGGCCAGCGCCACCTCCTTCCAGTTCTCCACCAGCTCGCCGGGAAAGCCCAGCTTGGCCTGATGCTCGGGTGCGGCGGTGAACGGCTTGAGCCCCTCCATCGCCCCGCATTTGAGGTCCGGTATCTCCAGCGGGTCGGGGACGAAGCGCGGACCGTCGGGATGGTCCATGTCGAGCGTGGCCATGGCGCGCTACCTTTCCAGCTCGGCCGCCCAGGGCGCGAGATGGCGCACCTCGCGCGGATTGTCGACCTGATTGCGCGTCGGGCTGAAGAACACCCCCGGCACGTGCAGGAGCTTGGAGATCGGGAACACCAGCATCAGCACCAGCACCAGCGTCAGATGCACCAGCAGGATCGGGTCGGCGGGCAGCGGATTGATCTGAAGCCGGAACAGGCCGAGGAAGAACGCCTTGACCGCGATGATGTCGGGCCGGGCGACGAAGCGCATGCCCAGCCCGCTCAGCCCGATCGCCACCAGCAGCGCCAGCATCAGATGGTCGGAGGGATTGGTGATGTAGCGGATGCGTTCGACCAGGACCCGGCGCGCCCACAGCCCGGCCAGCCCCGCCACCATCGCGAAGCCGGCATAGATGCCGTAGGGCTGGATGAAGCGGACCCAGAACCAGACCGGCTCGGTGAAGTACCGCAGATGCCGCATCAGCACCAGCAGCAGCGCGAAGTGGAACACCCAGCCGAACAGCCAGATCCATTTGTTGGACCTGAACAGGCTTTCGAACAGCACCACCTCGCGCGCCATGCGCAGAACCACCCCGCCCCGCGTGACCGGGGCCGGCGTGGTCGGGATCTTCAGTGGCGCAGGCGTACGTGCGTATCTGGCGATCTTCCACGCCAGCCCCACCACCAGAAAGGCCGTGGCGGCGTAGAACAGCAGCGCATAGATCACGGACAGCACGCGGATTCCTCCTCGCCTTTTTTTATGATTATTGTTTTTTTACAGTCGGTTGGCCGTCAGACACATCCGGTCGGCTTGGGCAGCCCAGCGATCTTGCAGGCCTGTTTCGCGGGCCCGTAGGGGAACAGCTCGTAGAGATACTTGTTGTTGCCCTTCTCCGGCCCCATCGACTTCTTGATCGCCTTGATCAGTACCCGAACCGCCGGGGCAATCTGGTATTCCTCGTAATAGTCGCGAAGGAAGTTCACCACCTCCCAGTGCTCGTCGGTCATCTCGATGTTTTCCGACTTGGCGATCTCCTCGGCCAGTTCCTTCGACCAGTCCGAGAGATTGATGATGTAGCCTTCCTCGTCGGCCGGGATCGTGTGGCCGTTGACCTTGTATTCCATCTCGCTTGCTCCTTCTTCGCCGCGCCCGCCGGGGCGCCGCATTCACATCTTCACAGCCAGGCCTGGGTGCGGTCGTGTTCTGCCACCAGATCGACGAAGCCGCGATAGTCGACGCCGGTCACTCCCGCGATCATCCGGTCCTCGGGCAGGCCGCGCGCGGCGATATCGGGCGTCAGCACGTAGAGCTTCACGGCCCCCGCCTTCGCCGCGACCCTGTCCGACAGCGCGGTGCCCGACAGCGCGCCATAGACGCCGTCCTCGATCATCAGCACCGCGTCGCCCGGCCGGCAATGGGCCAGGCAGCTTTCCAGCGTGCGGGTCTCGAAGGGCGACTTGTTGACGGTGTGCAGCGTTGACATCGGCAGCCCTCAGAAACTCAGGATCACGTCCTGTTCGGCCATGATCGCGGCCATCTCTTCGCGGCTGACGACGCGGATCGAGGGCTTTTCGGCCCAGTCGTCATCCTCGTCCTCATAGGTGATCTCTTGCAGATCCTCCGCGCTCAGGCCGCGTTCTTCCAGCGACTCGCGCTCGACATAGAGCCTGGTGACCTCATAGTCGCCCAGCGCGCGGAAGGTGGGCGAGAAGTTCTTCACCCCGATCGCGGCGGTATCCTGACCGCTGGTCAGCTGGAACACGCCGTCATCGAGAAAGGCGAGGCTGACATCCTGATCGAAGGCCGCCCCGATCAGCACCACCTCCAGCGCCTCCAGCGCATAGATGGTGCCATAGGGCGCCTTGCGGTTGACGTAGAGGAATTTCTTCACGTCCTCAGACATTTGTCCCCGCCCTCAATCGCCGAACATCACCAGACGGTCGGTCTGGATCGCCATCTCGATCAGCTGGCCGAGGCCCGAGATGCGAAAGCCCTCGGCGATGTTGTCGGCATCCTTGCCCTGCCGCTTCGCCTCGTTGGCATCCAGCAGCCCCCGCCGCTGCGCCGCGGCGATGCAGACCACAAGATCGGTGCCGTGCTCGGCAGCCAGCGCGGTCCAGTTTTCCTGGATGTTGCGCTCGTCCTGCGGCGGTACGCTGAGCCGGGTCGAGACATTGACCCCGTCATGGTAGAAGAACACCCGCGGCACCTCATGCCCGGCGGCAAGGGCGGCGCGCACGAAATTGTAGGCGCTGTCGGCCGCCTGATGCGTGTAGGGGCCTTCGCTGACCACGACACCGATCTTCACCGTACCACCTCAGAAATGGATGTGTGCGGAGTGGTTCATGGTGTGGCGCGCGCCGGTCCAGGTATCGAGGTGATGCTTGGTGAAGGCGAGCCCCGTCATCTCGAAGAACCGGTTCCAGCCGATGCGCTCGATCCACTCGCCCAGCCGCTCCCAGTCCTTGGCGTCCTCCTTGTAGGTGGCGACGATCTTGCGGACCACTTCCCTGACCTCCGGCCAGTGCGGCGGGTTGTTGGGCAGGTTGGCGACGGCCAGCTTGTGGAAGGTCGGCTTTGAGCGCGCATTGGAATGCTTGCCGCCGACCCAGATGGCGATCTTGGTCGATTCCTTGCCGTTGATCTGCATCGGCGGGCAGGGCGGATAGCAGGCGCCGCAGCAGACGCATTTGCGCTCGTCAACCTCCAGGCTCGGCTTGCCGTTGACCAGCGCCGGGCGGATCGCCGCAACCGGGCAGCGCGCGACCACCGCGGGGCGTTCGCAGACATTGGCCACCAGATCGTGGTTGATCTTTGGCGGTTTGGTGTACTGCACGTTGATCGCGATATCGCCCTGCCCGCCGCAGTTGATCTGGCAGCAGGATGTGGTGATGCGCACCCGGTTGGGCATCTCCTCGTGGATGAATTCCTCGTGCAGCATGTCCATCAGGCTCTTGACCACGCCCGAGGCATCGGTGCCGGGGATGTCGCAATGCAGCCAGCCCTGGGTATGGCTGATCATCGAGACCGAGTTGCCGGTACCGCCGACCGGGAAGCCCTCCTCCTGCAGCTTCGAGATCAGCGCCGGCACCTTGGCGAATTCCGAGACCATGAACTCGATGTTCGAGCGGGTGGTGAAGCGGACATGACCCTCGGCGAATTCGTCGGCGATGTCGCACAGCTTGCGGATGGTGAACACGTCCATCTGCCGCTGGGTGCCCGCGCGCACCGTCCAGATCTCGTCGCCCGACTTGGCCACGTGATGCAGCACCCCCGGGCGCGGCCGGTCGTGCCAGGCCCAGTTGCCATAGTTCTTCTTCATCACCGGGTGCATGAACTGGAAGGGGTCGGGGACGCCGACCTCGTCCGGCATGCGGGGCTTGTCCTGGGCTTTCTGATCCATCCTGTCCTCCCTCGGCCGCCCGGCTGGTGCCGGGCAGCACCGAAATTCCTGCCTCGCTTCAGTCGGTGTCCGATCCGACCGTCATGCCGGCCGCGTGCGCCTTGCGCTCGAACCACTTGGCGGCCTCGTCGTCGAAATCGTCCGTGCGCACGAAGCAGGAGGTCCGCGGGTGGTTGACCATGTTCGGGTCGGGGTCGATGCCAAGCGCCTCGAGGAAGGCCGGCAGTCCGATCCGGTCGATGGTCTCGCCGATGCGCTCGTGCTCCAGCGCGTTGTCGGCGAAGAACTCCACCATGTTCTCGGCCAGCTCGGTGAGCTTCTCGAAATCCTCATCCGTCTCCAGCTTCATGAAGGGGATGATCATGGTGCCCATCAGATCGCCGATCTTCAGCGCCCGCTTGCCGCCGACCAGAATCGACACGCCCTTGTCGTCGCCGGGGCTCAGCGCCTTGGTCATGACGTTGATGCAGTGCATGCAGCGCACGCAGGAGCGGTTGTCGATCTCCAGCGTGTCATCGTCATTGAGGCTGATGGCGCGGGTCGGGCACATCGAGACCACCGTGTCGATGGTGTATTTGCGGCCCTTCTCGGCGATGTGCTCCTTGACCTTGTCCTGATCGATCTTGATGTCGTCGCGCCAGGTGCCGATCACCGCGAAATCGGAGCGGTGGATGGCGTTCACGCAGTCATTGGCGCAGCCGGAGAACTTGAACTTGAACTTGTAGGGCAGCGCCGGGCGGTGCATCTCGTCGAGCAGCGTGTTGATGATCGTCCGGTGCGCCCGGACCTCGTCATAGCAGGACTGCTCGCAGCGGGCGTGGCCGACGCAGCTCATCGCCGTGCGCAGCGCGGGACCGGCGCCGCCGAGATCGAAGCCGAGCTCGTTGAGCTCGTCGAACGCCTTCTGGGTGTTCTCGGTGGTGCAGCCCTGGAACATGATGTCGCCCGACTGGCCGTGGAAGGCGATCAGCCCCGAACCATGGCGTTCCCAGATGTCGCACAGCTTGCGCAGGACGTCCGTGGTGTAGTGATAGCCCGCCGGCGGCATCACGCGGAGCGTGTGGAACTCCTTCGATTCGGGAAACTTGTCGGCGACCTCGGAAAAGCGCGGGATGATGCCGCCGCCATAGCCGAACACCGAGACCGTGCCGCCTTTCCAGAAGCCGAGCTGCTCCTGATAGGAATGATTGAGCTGGCCCAGAAGGTCGTTCATCATCTTCCGGTTGCCCTCGGAGCCCTCGTCGCGCAGGCGCTTGAGCCCTTTCACGAAGCTCGGCCACGGGCCATCCTCCAGCGGATCGAGCATCGGTGTCGGGTGCTTGCCGTTGGTGGGATCGCCATCTTTCATGTCGTCTCTCCCTGAAAGCCCGGTTCGTCGTTTCGCAGTCCTCGGTGCGGCCGTCGCCGCGGTGGTGTTCCCTGTCCATCCGGGGCGAGCGCGGAGGTTCGACGCTTCCCCATTGATTTGAACATTATGATAGTTGAATATAAGAAATACCCAAACCACGGAATTTTGCAAACGAAAAATGGGGAATATGGACCGCACATCGCCATCGGCAGCAACAGGCCCGCCGCCAGCAAAGGCGGCGGCAGGAAAATTCACGCGAGATCAATGGCTTGAAGTGTGGCGTCTTGATGACGACCGTGCCTATCGCGCCTGGCGCGAGATGCGCCTGGCCGATACCGAAGGCGGCGCGGCGGCCGAATTCGTGACAGTCTCTGACCTCGCGAATCCCCGCGAGACGGAGCTTGCCGCCCTTCGCGCGCGCTGCGCGAGGTTCAATCTCGTCCTCTATCGCTCCGAGCGCCAACCCGGCGACGATCGGGGGTTGCGCGCCGCCCTGCGGTCTCTGGCCGGCCGGCTGGGGCTGCGCATCGCCGAACGGCACCGTTCGGTCGGCGCGCAGGGCATCGTGGCACTGACCTTTTCCGACGCCCCGCGTCAGCGCGGCTACATCCCCTATTCCCGGCGCGGCATGAACTGGCATACGGATGGCTACTACAATGACGCGGCCAGCCGCATCCGTGCCTTCCTGCTGCATTGCGCACGGCCGGCGGCGAGGGGCGGGGAAAACCGGCTGCTCGATCCCGAGATCGCCTATATCCGCCTGCGCGACGAAAATCCGGCCCATGTCGCCGCGCTGATGCAGGCGCAGGCAATGACGATCCCGGAAAACCGCGAGGCCGATGGCAGCCTGCGCCCCGCCTCGGTGGGGCCGGTCTTCGCCACCGATCCGGCGACCGGCCGGCTGGTGATGCGCTATACTGCGCGCACCCGTTCGATCGAATGGCGCAACGATCCGGCGGTGCGGGCCGCGGCCGATTGCCTACGCGAGATCCTCTCCCGCCCGGATCCGGCGATGATCGCGGTGCGGCTGAAGGCGGGCGAGGGGGTTCTCAACAACAACGTGCTGCACGATCGCACCGCCTTCGAGGATGACG
>RFIR01000247.1 GCA_003695135.1 Alphaproteobacteria bacterium
AAAATAATTCCCCAATCAATATTTATCAATCAACAGTGAAAATAATCACAACATGACCGGCGCCGCATTTCGCGGCGCCCGAGCGCAGCGCCCGGGTCTGGCCAGAGGAGTTTCGCAGGGGTCTCTAGAATATGATTCCCCAATCAATATTTACCAATCAACGGTGAAAACAATCACAACATGACCGGCGCCGCATTTCGCGGCGCCCGCGCGCAACGCCCGGGTCTGGCTGGCCGAGTTTTGCAGGGGACTCTTCTAATAATTTCATACACACGCAATCATGATCCCTGAAAACTTTGTGCATTCCGGGCATCCACCTGCCGCAAGGTTTTTCAGGCGTCTCCGGAAACTGTTTTCCGGTGCATGTCGCATCCAATCGGGTTCGCCTGCCGGTGGCGCGCCGCGACACTGTCATGCACATGCCGTCGTCACGAAGAATTCCACCGCCCGCCCTCGCATCCCGAATCACGATTTACACGCCTGAATATTTCATGCTTAAAACAATTCTGACCCATGCCGGTCCGCGTGGCCGGCCGGCTGGCGCAGGCTGGGGAGGACGGGATGAAGATCACGGTGATCGGCGGCGGTCCGGGCGGGCTCTATACCGCGCTCCTGACCAAGAAGGCGCGGCCGGACTGGGACATCGAGGTGTTTGAGCGCAACCGGGCCGATGACACTTTCGGCTTCGGGGTGGTGTTTTCGGACGAGACGCTCGACGAGTTTCTCCACCGCGACAAGCCGGTCTTCGAGGCGATGCGCGGCGAATTCGCCTATTGGGACGATGTGGCGATCCACTACAAGGGCCACGAGATGCGCTGCGCCGGCAACGGATTCTGCGGCACCTCGCGCCACACGCTGCTGCGCATCCTGCAGGAGCGCTGCGCCGAACTGGGCGTGCGGATGCAGTTCGGGGTCGAGATCGACCCGAAGGACATCGCCACCCGATTTGCCGATTCGGAGGTGATCGTCGCCGCCGACGGCATCGCCTCGGCCATTCGCGAGCATTACCGCGAGGGCTTCCGCCCCTCGCTGACCATGCGCAAGAACCGGTTCTGCTGGATGGGTTCGACCCGGCCGATGGACGAGTTCAACTACTTCTTCCGCGAGACCGAACACGGCATCATGGTCGCCCATTGCTACCAGTACGAGAAGGGCCGCTCGACCTGGGTCTTCGAGATGGACGAGGCCACCTGGGCCGGGCATGGCTTCGAGGAATTCGACGAGGAGGGCTCGAAGGCAAAGCTGGAGGCGATCTTCGCCGATGAACTGCAGGGCCATCCGCTGCTGCTCAACCGCTCGCACTGGCGCCGCTTCCCGCGCATCTTCTGCGAGAACTGGCATGTCGGCAACATCGTCATCCTCGGCGATGCCAAGGCCAGCGCCCATTTCTCCATCGGCTCGGGCACCAAGCTGGCGATGGAATGCGCCATCGCGCTGTCCGATGCGCTGGTCGAGCATGCCGAAACCAGCGTCGAGGCCGCCTTCCGCGCCTATGACGAGGCCCGCCGCACCCCGGTGCAGATCATCCAGCACAATGCCGATGTGTCGCTGGCCTGGTTCGAGCATATGGGCCGGTCCTGGGACATGGAGCCCTACCAGTTCGCCATGGTGGTGATGTGCCGGGCCAAGTCGATCACCTATGACAATCTGATCGTGCGCGATCCCGAATTCGTGCGCCGGGCCGATGACGAATGGTATGCGCGCCATCTGCGCGAGACCGGCGAGGATCTGCGCACGCGCCGCCCCACGCCGATGTTTGCCCGTTTCCGCCTGCGCGGGATGGAGCTTGCAAATCGGGTGGTGATGTCGCCCATGGCCCAGTATTCGGCCGTGGACGGCATGCCGAATGACTGGCACCGCATCCATTACGTCGGCCACGCCATGGGCGGGATGGGGCTGATCTATACCGAGATGACCTGCCCCGCCCCGGATGCCCGCATCTCGCTGGGCTGCGCGGGGCTGTGGAATGACGAGCAGGAGGCGCGCTGGGCCGGGATCGTCGATGCCGTGCACGCCTGTTCGGGGGCGAAATTCGCGCTGCAGCTCGGCCATGCCGGGCGCAAGGGCTCGACCCAGCTGGGCTGGGAGACCGAGAACGCCCCCATCGCCGATCCGGAGGCCAACTGGCCGCTGGTCTCGGCCTCGCCCATCCCCTGGGTCGCCGGCGTCAATCAGGTTCCCGCCGAACTCGACCGCGCCGGGATGGACCGGGTCCGCGACGAATTCGTCGCCGCCGCCGAGCGCGGGGCACGCGCGGGCTTCGACATGCTGGAGCTGCATTGCGCGCATGGCTATCTCCTGGCCTCCTTCCTGTCGCCCCTGACCAACATCCGCACGGACGAATATGGCGGCAGCCTGGAAAATCGCCTGCGCTTTCCGCTGGAGGTCTTCCGCGCCATGCGCGCGGTCTGGCCGCAGGATCGGCCGATGTCGGTGCGCGTCTCGGGCACCGACTGGCATGAGGGGGGGCTCGACGAGGCGGATCTCGTCGGCATCGCCCGCGCCTTCGCCGAGGCCGGCTGCGACCTGATCGACGTCTCGGCCGGGCAGACCGTGCCCGACCAGCAGCCCGTCTATGGCCGCATGTTCCAGACCTTCCTCGCCGAGGCGGTGCGCAACCTCACCGGCCTAGCCACCATGGCGGTTGGCGCGATCACCGAACCGGCGCAGGTCAACACCATCCTGCACACCCGCCGCGCCGATCTGGTCGCGCTGGGCCGGCCGCATCTGTGGAACCCCTACTTCACCCATCAGGCCGCCGCCTGGTACCAGGCACGGGACGAGGAGATGTGGCCCAAACAGTATCTCAGCGGCGCCCAGCAGGCGTTCCGCGAGGCCGAAAAGACCCGCGAACGGATGCTGGATCTGCAGCGCAAGGCCCGGCCGGGGCAGCACGTGAAAACCGGCTGACGCGACGGGAAGGGGCGGGGAAAGAGGGATAGAGCACGGCCCGACCAATTTGCACCACGTCGAAAGGCAGCGCACGCCCGAGGTGGGCGCGGAAGCGCCCGCCTGGGGGGCGGGCGGGCGCTGCCCGGGCTGACGCCCGGGCGAGTTCTCGGTTCAGGCTTTATCCAGATTAGGCGAGAGATGCTCCAATCGGATTGAAGGCGCCGCACGCCTGCCGACCCGCGGCGCGTCGGCCGCCGTTCGAGATTTCAGCTCATTCGCCGTCCTTCATCATCCGGCCCGGGCGGTCGTCGCGGTGATGCTCGCGGAACTTCATCATCCGTTCCATCCGATCCGCCGGGGCGGCGAATTCCTCGGCCGTCACCTTGCCGTCGCCATCCTCGTCCAGCGCCTGGAACCGGTCGACGGTGAGGTTGCGGGTCAGCGCGGCATGCAGCGCGGCAAATTCCTCCAGGGAGAGCGAGCCGTCGCCATTGGCATCATATTCGGTCAGCTTCTTGGCCAGCACCGCGCGCATCTCGTCCGGCGTGACCTCGCCGTCGTCATTGGTGTCGGCCTCCTCCATCAGCGCCCGCATCGGGCCGAACCGGCCCATCATCATGCCGGGGCGGTCCATCATCATGCCGGGCCCATCCATCATCCGGCCCATCATGGGACCCATCATCATGTCCATCATGCCCATGTGAGGCTGGTTCTGGCCGTGCCAGCGCTCGCGCCAGCTGTCCTTGTCGCCATGCGACAGCGCCGGCAGCGCCAGCGTTCCCGCGACCAGCACCGCACCGAGGGCCAGCGCCGC
>RFIR01000248.1 GCA_003695135.1 Alphaproteobacteria bacterium
CGCATCGGCGCGGGCGAGGTGCTGAGCTTCGATGTCGGCGGCACCTCGGCCGATGTCGCCATCATCCGCGACGGCCGCCCCGCCTTCGGCAGCGGCGAGATGGTGGGCGAGTTCCCGATCTATGTCCCCACCGTCTCGGTCAGCTCCATCGGTGAGGGTGGCGGCTCCATCGCCTGGATCGACGATTTCGGCGTCCTCAAGGTGGGGCCGGAAAGCGCGGGCTCCGCCCCCGGCCCGGCCTGTTACGGCCGCGGCGGCACGCGGCCCACCATTACGGATGCCTTCGCGGTGCTGGGGCTGATGGGCGGCGAGGCGCTGGGCTATGGCGCGGTGCGGCTCGACCGCGACGCGGCGCGGGCTGCCCTCGCGCCCCTCGCCGCGCGGCTGGGCGAAAGCGTGGAGGAAACCGCCGAGGCGGTGCTGAAGGTCGCCGTCTCCGGCATGTTCCTGGAATGCTCCAAGCTGCTGTCGCGCCACGCCGCCGATCCGCGCGATTTCACGCTGCTCGCCTTCGGCGGCGCCGGCCCGATGCTCGCCTGCCTCTTGATGCGCGAGCTGGGGCTCGCCCGCGTCGTGGTCCCGCCGGCGCCGGGGGTGCTGTCGGCCTATGGCGGGCTGATCGCCGATATCCGCAACGACTTCATCCGCACCGTCTTCGCCGATCTCGATGCGGCCGGCCTCGCCGCGCTGGTGCCGGTGGCCGGGGAGCTCGAGGCGCAGGCGCTGGCATGGCTGCGCGAGGCGCAGGGGTTCAGCGGCGAGGCGCGGCTGCTCTGGTCGGCCGACATGCGCTATCGCGGCCAGTCCTACGAGATCGAGACCCCGATTGCGCGCGCCGCGCTGGATGCCGGCGACGTGGCCGCCATCGCCGGGGCCTTTCACGCCGCCCATCACCGCGCCTATGACCATTCCGACCCGCAGGCCGAGGCGCAGATCGTCAATCTCCGCCTCGTCGTCGCCGGATCGCCGCCAAAGCCCGATCTGCGCGAGACCCCGCCTGCCCCCGCCCCGGCCCCGCATCGCGGCGAGGCGGAGAGCTTTCTGGACGGCACGAGCCATCGCAGCCGGCTCTACCTGCGGGCCGATCTCGCACCCGGCCACCATCTTTCCGGCCCGGCCATCGTGGCGCAGGACGATTGCACCACCGTCATCCCGCCCGGTTTCACCGCCCGCGTCGATGGCTGGCACAACCTCCTGATCGAAGCGGAGCCCATTCATGCCGATTGACAAGGTGACGCTGGAGATCCTGAAGAACCACACCCGGGCGGCGGCCGAATCCATGGCCTTCACGCTCTACCGCACCGCGCATTCAACCTTCGTGAAGGAGACCGAGGATTTCACCACCGGGCTGACCACGCCCGAAGGCGAGACCTTCGCCACCCCGACCGAGCTGGGCGCGACATGGTTTGTCGGGCTGAACTACGGCCGGGCCATCGAGATGATCGAGGACTACCGCCCCGGCGACATCGCCATGACCAACGATCCCTATTCGGGCTTCGTCTGCACCCACCCGCCGGACATGCATGTCTGGAAGCCGATCTTCCACGAGGGCGAGATCGTCGCCTTCTCGGTCGGGCACATCCACAACACCGATGTCGGCGGCGCGGTGCCGGCCTCGCTGTCGCGCACGTTGAGCGAGGTGCATCAGGAAGGCATCCGCATCCCGCCTGCCAAGATCCTGCGCGAGGGCGTGCTGGACGAGCAGCTTCTGGACATCTTCCTCAGGAATGTCCGCGCGCCGGAACAGAACTGGGGCGACATGAAGGCCCAGATCGCCGCCTGCAATACCGGCGAGCGCAAGGTGCACGAGATGATCGCCCGCTTCGGCATCGACACCTTCCGCGAAGGCGTGGCCGATCTTCTCGACTATGCCGAGGCGCAGGCCCGCGCCATCATCCGCGAGCTGCCCGACGGGCGTTATCCGTTTTCCGACTTCATCGACGAGGATGCGGTCGATGGCTGGCCCTGCCGGCTGCATCTGACGCTGATCATCGAGGGCGACAGCCTGACGCTTGATTTCACCGGCTCCGATCCGCAGCTGGAAAGCTCGCTCAACATGCCCACGGGCGGCGATCCGCGCCATGTGCTGATGCTGGTCGGCGTGGTCTATGTGCTCTACTCGCTCGATCCGCGGCTCTATCTCAATTCCGGCATCGCGCGGGCCTGCCGCTGCATCCTGCCCTCCGGCACCATCGTCAATCCGGTGTTTCCGGCCGCCGTTGGCATGCGGACCCTGTCCTGCAACCGCCTGCACGGGCTCACTTTTGGCGCCTTCGCCCAGGCCGCGCCGGAGCGGATGATGGGCGCGCCGGGCTCCGGCGGGCCGATCATGAACGTCAACACCACCGACACCCGCAGCGGCCGGCGTATCATGGCCGCCATCGACCCGATCACCGGCGGCTCGGGCGGGACGGCCGCGAGCGACGGCTTCGACGGCTCGGGCGCCAATCAGGGGTTTCTGAAGAACACGCCGGTGGAGGTGAACGAGGTCGAGGCCGGCATCCGCGTGCATCGCTACGGGCTGGTGCGCGACAGCGGCGGCCCGGGGCAGCATCGCGGCGGGCTGGGCACCGAGCTCGTCTTCGAGGCGCTGGCGCCCAACACCCGCGTCACCGCCCGCAACCGCGACCGCACCCGCTTCACCGGCTGGGGCATTGCCGGCGGCAGGGCGGGCGGGCCGTCCTTCTTCATACGCAATCCCGGCCGCGCCGACGCGTTCGATCTCAAGAACACCGACATCGTCACCATCGGGCCGGGCGAGGTAATCCGGGTCACCTGTGGCGGGGCCGGCGGCTGGGGCGATCCGCTGAAGCGCGACCCCCAGGCGGTGCTGCGCGACGTGGCGCGCGAGCGGGTCTCTCTCGAGGGCGCGGCGCGCGACTACGGCGTGGTGATCCGCGATGGCGCGGTCGATGCGGCGGCAACGGACGCGCTGCGCGCCAAGATGGCCGAGGGCCGCGCGCCGGGCGGGTTCTACGATGTCGGCCCGGCGCGCGCTGCGTTCGAGGCGGTGTGGACCACGGCCAATTACGACGCGCTGACCGACGGCCTCGCCGCCCTGCCCGTCTCCTGGCGCTTCTATGCCAAGCACCGCATCTTCGCCGCCATCGAGGCGATGGACCCCGCCGATCCGACACGGACAGACGGGCGCGCGGTGCGCCGGCTGCTCGGGGCGCTCATCGCCGAGTTCCCCCAACTCGCCGCAGCTGCAGCGGAGTGAGGTCATGGACATACGTTTCGACGGGCGCGCGGTTCTGGTCACGGGGGTGGTGCGCGGCATCGGCCGGGCGCTGGTGCGCGGCTTTGCCGAGGCGGGCGCCACGGTCTGGGCGGCGGATATCGAGGCGGACCTGCTCGACGCCCTGCCCGACGAAATGCCGGCGGAGCTGCGCCCGCGCATCCATCCCCGGCGCTGCGACGTGACCGACCCCGTGGCGCTGGCATCACTTGTGGACGAGATCGAGGCCGCCTCGACCTCCGATGCCGTCGATGTCGCGGTGCATGCTGCGGGCGGGGTGTGCGGGCGGTTCCGCACCCCGATCGAGCTGGTCACCGACGAGGACTGGCGCGCGATCCAGGCGGTCAATGTCGATGGCGCCTTCAACCTCGCCCGCGCCGTGGTGCCGGGCATGAAGAGCGCGGGCAAGGGGCGGATCGTGGTGATTTCCTCGCGCGCGGGGCTCGGCGTCTCGCGCACCGGCGTGCAGAGCTACGGCACCGCCAAGGCCGCCCAGATCGGGCTGGTGCGCCAGCTTGCCGCCGAGCTCGGCCCCTTCGGGATCACCGTCAATTCGGTGGCGCCCGGCTTCATGCCCACCAGCCCCGACTATGTGAAGCAGTGGGAGGCAGAGGGGCCGGAGGTTCAGGCCCGCCATGTCGAAAGCGTGGCCATGCGCCGGCTGGGCCGGCCCGAGGACATCGCCAACGCCACCCTCTTTCTCGCCTCCGATCAGGCGGAATGGATCACCGGCCAGACGCTGGCGGTGACGGGTGGCCCGTGACCGGCGCTGCCCTCGCGTTCGCCATCGATGTCGGCGGCACCTTCACTGATGTCATCGTCGCCGAGCGTGACGGCGGGCGGTATCCGACCGCCAGGACCGCCTCGACGCCCGCCGCGCCGCCATGCCCCGGCCCGCGAAGATGTTCCATCGCAGCCGCTACCACGATGCCAGGGACGACCGGCAGGACCGCCCGCGCGCCGGGTAGGGCGCGGTGCTCCCTTCACCCGGCCGGCCCACCGCCCGGCGCAGGCACGCACCCCGCGAGACTTTTCCGGTTTTACAAGTATCCCCGCCGGAGGCTCCCGCAGCCGCAGCCTGCTCCGCTGCTTCAGGACCGGGCGATGCCGGCTACAGCACCCCCGGCCAGTCGTCCGGTATCACCTCGGGCTCATCGTAATCGACGATCCGCTGCCAGTGCGCCGCGCGATCCTCCACGAACAGCGCCCG
>RFIR01000249.1 GCA_003695135.1 Alphaproteobacteria bacterium
CCATCACCCAGATCGTTTTCCGCAACGACCAGGGGGGGGCGGAGAAGCCCAATTCGACGCTGTGGTATGCCGACAACTTCGTCGGTACCGAGCTCGACGACGATGTCAGCTATGCCGGCATCGCCAATGCCTGCGGGCTGAAGGGCGTGGTGGTGCGCACCATGGACGAGCTGACCGCGGCGCTGAACCAGGCGATTCGGGATCAGATGGAAAACGGCGTCACCACGCTGATCGAGGCGCTGATCAACCAGGAGCTGGGCGAGCCCTTCCGCCGCGACGCCATGAAGGCGCCGGTCGAGGTGGCGGGCATCGACCCGGCCGACATGGTGCCGCAGAAAGGCGCCTGACATGCCCGGCGGCGCCGGCAGCATCCTGGTCCTGAACGCGGGCTCGTCCTCGATCAAGTTCGCGCTGTTCGACGAGGAGATGGCCGAGCGCCACCGCGGGCTGGCTGCCGGGATCGGCGGCGAGTCGTTTCTGGAGATCGGCGGCAGGCGGCAGGCCATGCCGCTGGCCGATCACCGCGCCGCGCTGGCCGCCGTGCTGCGGGCGCTGGAGGAGGCCGGCGTCAGGCTGACCGATCTTTCCGCCGCTGCCCACCGCGTTGTGCATGGCGGCGCCCGGCTGTCGGCCCCCGTACGGCTGACGCCGGAGACGATTGCCGAGATCGCCGCCTGCTCGCCGCTGGCGCCGCTGCACAACCCGCACAATCTGGCTGCCATCGCCGCGCTGGCCGAGATCGCGCCCGACCTGCCGCAATATGCGAGCTTCGACACCGCCTTTCACGCCACCAACCCCGAGGTGGCCACCCGCTATGCCATCCCGCGCATCGAGGAGACGCGCGGCATCCGCCGCTACGGCTTTCACGGGCTGAGCTACGCCTCGCTGGTGCGCCGGCTGCCGGAGATCTCCGGCGAGCCGCTGCCGGCGCGGCTTCTGGCCTTTCATCTCGGCAACGGCGCCTCGCTCTGCGCGATCCTGCGCGGCAAGTCGGTCGCCACCACCATGGGCTATTCGCCGCTCGACGGGCTGACCATGGGCACGCGCTCGGGCGGGATCGACGCCAATGCCGTGCTGCGGCTGGTGGAGATTCACGGGCTGGAGCGGACCAAGGAGATCCTCAACTACGAAAGCGGGCTGCTGGGGCTGTCAGGCGGCAAGTCCGACATGCGCCGGCTCTTGCTGGAGCACACCGCCGAGTCGGACTTCGCAGTCGAGCATTTCTGCTACTGGACGCTGCGCCATGCCGGCAGCCTGATCGCGGCGATGGAGGGCTGCGACGCCATCGCCTTTACCGGCGGCATCGGCGAGAACGCCACCGGGGTGCGGGCGCGGATCTGCCGCGGACTGGAATGGCTGGGCATGCGCATGGACCCCGATGCCAATCACCGCCACGGCCCGCGCCTGCATGCCGGCACCTCGAAGCTCGGCGCCTGGGTGATCCGGGCCGAGGAGGAACGGATGATCGCCGAGGATGCCCGCGCGCTGATGGCGCAGGAGCGGGCGGCAATGCCCGGCGGCGTGCGTTCCCGTTTGGCGTCCGGGGACGCCGCCCCCGGCTGAGGCGCGGGCGCCCCTCCCTTCCGGGCTCAGCCCGCCTCCTGCCCATCCTGCGCCAGCGACAGCGTGACGGTGGTCGCGGCGACGATGTCATCGACGCTCGCCCCGCGCGACAGGTCGCAGACCGGTCTTGCAAAGCCCTGCAGGAACGGCCCCACCGCTTGGGCGCCGGCAAGCTCCTGACACAGCTTGTAGGCGATGTTGCCGGCATCGAGATCAGGAAAGATCAGCGTGTTGGCCGGCTCGGCGGCGGCCACGCCCTTCTTATGGGCAATCGCGGCGTTGAGCGCGGCATCGGCCTGAACCGGACCGGTGACCTCCAGCCCTGCAGCGCCGGCGGCCTCTGCCGCCGCGCGCACCCGGTCGACCGACGGCCCGCTGCCGGACCGGCCGGTGGAATAGCTCAGCAGCGCCACCCGCGCCCGGCCGAGCAGCGCCGCGGCCGAGGCTGCAGAGGCCCGCGCGATCGCCGCCAGCGCCTTGTCGTCGGGATCGGTGTTGACCGCGCAGTCGGCAAAGATCAGCTCGCGCCCGTCGGGAAAGACCATCAGGAAGAAACTCGACGGCAGCGCCACGCCCGGCGCGAGGCCGATGCCGAGCAGTGCGGCCTCGATCACCTTCGCGGTGGGGTGGTCGGCGCCAGCGACCATTGCCGCGGCCTGACCGGCGCCCACCATCGCGGCGGCGCGGATCAGCGGCCGGGCCAGCATGCGCTCGGCAATGCCGGGCTTCATGCCGGGCCGGGCACGCAACAAGGCCGCGCGCTGGGCATCGTCGACGGGGCCCACCGGCACCGGCTCGGCCAGCCCCTGCGCCACCAGACGGGTGCGGGCAGCGGCGATGCGCGGCTCGTCCCACTCCGGAAACACCACTTTCGCGCGACTTGCCCTTGCGCCCGCCTCCGCGTCCTGCAAAACAGCCATGAAAACCCTCCAGACAGACGGGAGACTGCCCTGATGAGCGACAGCGTCAAGATCAACCGTGGGCTCAAGGGCGTCTATTTCGAACGCTCCGGCGTCAGCGACATCGACGGGTCGGCCGGCAAGCTGTGGTATCGCGGCTATTCCATCGACGATCTCGCCCAGCATGCAAGCTTCGAGGAGGTCTGCCACCTGCTGATCTTCGGTGAGTTGCCCAACGCCGCCGAGCTGGCGGAATTCGATGCAAGGCTGAAGGCGGCGCGCAGCCTGCCGCAGCCCGCCTTCGACATGATGGCCGCGATGAAGGACGGCCATCCCATGGTGGTGCTGCGCACGGTGGTCTCGGCCCTGCCGGCGCTGGAGACGGTGCGCACGGATGTCACCGAGGAAGGCTTCGTCGAGGCCGGCATCCGCCTCACCGCGCAGGTGCCGATGATCGTCGCCGCCCATCACGCCATCCGGCAGGGGCGGGCGCCCGTCGATCCCGACCCCGCGCTCGGCCATGCTGCCAACTGGCTGTGGATGCTGAGGGGCGAGAAGCCTTCCGACAACGCCACGCGGCTTGCCGACATGGATTTCGTGCTGCATGCCGAGCATGGCGCCAATGCCTCGGCCTTTGCCGCGCGGGTCACGGTGGGCACCGAGGCCGATCTTTACGGCGCCATCACCACCGCGCTCGCCACGCTCGCCGGTCCCGCCCATGGCGGGGCGGCCGAGGACGTGATGAAGATGGTGGAAGAAATCGGCAGCGCCGATCGCGCCGCCGACTATGTGGCGGCCAAGCGCAAGGCGCGCGAGCCGGTCACCGGCTTCGGCCACCGCGTCTATCGCGCCGAGGATCCGCGCGCGCGGCACATGCGCGCGGCGGTGGAGCGGCTCTCGGCCGAGCAGGGCCATTCGGAATGGTTCGACATCCTGCAGGCGGTGGTCAAGGCGATGCAGCCCTATGCCCGCCACGGGCTCAACGTGAATGTCGATTTCTACGCCGGCGTCGGCTATCAGCTGCACGGCATCCCGCGCGATCTCTACGTGCCGATCTTTGCCATCGGCCGCATGCCGGGCTGGATCATCCAGTGCCTCGAACAGCTGCGCAACAACATCCTGATACGGCCGCTGACCCTCTATAACGGGCCGGAGCCGCGGGAATTCGTGCCGCTGGAGAAGCGGTAGACGACCCGGGGCATGTCGGTTCTGACGGGCTCACCCGCCCGTGGCGCGTGAGCCGACACGGGGCTGAGCCCGCGTTCGACGGGCTTGTGCGGCATCCCACGGGCCCTGCACATGTTCGCCTGGCAGCTATCGAAGAGCGGAACGGCGGGCAAGATCACGCGGCAGGCGTCAAGGCCTTTCGGCCGGTTCGAAGGCGAACGTGGCATGTTGGCAACTGAAAATCTTCGGCATGTAAAAAATTACAAGAGCCCCTTGAAAAACTCCGGCATGAATGTAAACCTCTGAATCATATCGGTTTTCGGTCATCATTATCGCGCGCGCATAAAGTAATTTGGAAGTAATTCCTCAATAAATATTTAACAATCAACAGTGAAAATAATCACAACATGACCGGCGCCACAATTTCGTGGCGCCCGCGCACGCCGACAGGGACTGGCGCTGTCTGCCGCGATGCGTGACCGTTACGCCTTTCCGATCCCCTGCGCCGAGCAGATCTGTTCCAACCGAGCCGGATGATCCTGGCCACCGTCGTGTTGCACGCGCCTCGACGCTTCCGATTTCGACCGGCTCGGGCAATCTCCCAGACCAGCCGGTTGAAGGGGCGGCTGGTCTCACCCCCAGAGGGGCGCATTCGCGCCCACCCGGGCGGCCGCATGTCCTCGCGCCGGGAGATGGGCCGAACCGTGTTCATCGCGACACGCTCCAAAGGCTATCGGTGCCGGCCGAACCGCGGATCGCCTCGGCCTCGATCTCGACCCGCGCGCCGGGCACGGCGAGCGGCGCGCAGATGGTGGTGTTGGCCGGATAGGTGAAGCCGATGCGCGCCTTCAGCACCGCCGAGACCGCGGCCACATCCGCAGGGTCGGGCACGAAGACGCGCAGACGCACGATGTCGCCGAGCCCCGATCCCGCCTCGCCGAGCGCGGTCTCGATGGTGTCCACGGCGCGTTCTGTCTGCGCCGCCGCGCCTTCGGGCATCTCGCCGGTGGCGAAATCGACCCCGACAGTGCCGGAGAGGAAGATGCGATCCTCGACGATGACAGCGCGGGCATAGCCGGCCATCTCCTCGTAGACCGAGCCGGAAAAGACGTGGCGGCGGCGGGCAGGGGCCATGGCGGAATGCAGCGGCCGGGCCGGAGCGGGATGCCCCGGCCCGGCATGCCTTAATTGTCGAGCTTCGCGATCAGCCTGGCGATATCCTCGGTGGAATAGTACTCCACCTCGGTGTTCTTGCCGTCGATGAGCTTCCACACCATCTTGGGCGCCTGCACATCGCCATTCTCGTCGAAGGAAAGCGCCCCGGTCGCGCCGACATAGCGGATCGGCTTGCCCGCGGCGATCAACTCCTTGGCGCGCCTGATGCCGTCGGGGCCGGGATGGACCTCGGTGCCACCCTCCTTCGTAACCGCGCGGATGGCGTCGCGGATCGCCGGGCCGGTCAGCTCGTCGGCCTGCTCCATCGCCAGCAGGGTGACGGTGACCGCATCGAAGACCGAATGCAGCCCCGGCCCGTTGGGCGGGCTGTCGAAGCGCTTCTCGAACAACTCGTTGAAGGTCGCCACCGAGGGCAGCCGCGGCTGGGCCGAATCATAGCCGATCAGATTCTTCAGATACTGCCGGCCCACCGCATCGAAATAGTCGTCCGAGCGCAGCGAGTTGTTGACGATCAGGTTGTCGGTGCCGCCCAGCGCCAGCCATTCGCGGGTGATGGTCGCGCCATCGACCGGAAAGGCGATCAGGAACAGCGAATCGGGATTGCCCTGCAGCGCCTTGGTGACCTCGGCGCGATAGCTCTGCTGGCTTTCGTTATAGGCGACCACCTCGCCCAGCCCGCCGCCGAGCTTGACCACATCCTCCTTGAACCGGTTGGCGAGGCCCACGCCGAAATCGGTGTTGACATAGATGACGGCGGTCTTCTTGAAGCCGGCTTTCGTGGCCAGCAGCGCCGCCATTGCCGATTGCGAGCGGTTGGTGGCGTAGGTGCGGAACCACAGCCCGTCGGTCTTGCCCTCCTTCGCCAGCTGCGTGAAGGTTTCCGAGGACGAGCAGCAGGAGATCTGCACCACCTTCGACGGCACGGCCACCGAGGTCAGGATCGGCAGGCTGACGCCCGAGGAGATCGCGCCGACCAGCGCCGGCACGCCCTCGAGCTCGACGAGGCTCTTGGCCGCGTCCACGCCCACCGTCGGCTGGCCCTGGGTGTCGCGCAGCACGTATTCGACCGGGCAGCCCTTGACCCCGCCCGCCTCGTTGAACAGCTCGACCGCGAACTGGCCGGTCTGGGCGATGCGCTCGCCGACCTGGCCCATCGGCCCCGAGACCGGCAGCACCGCGCCCAGCTTGACCGGGCATTCCACGGCCGAAGCGGCGCCGGCCATGGCGAATGTCGCGGCAATCGCGGCCAGTCCCGCGGCGGCGGCTCGAACGCGTCTGATCATGGTCAATCCTCTCCTGTCGGTCCTGCCCCGCCACCCGTCGGCGGGGCTTCTCTCATTGGCGGTGCGCCTCAGTCGCGCGCATGGCGCGAGACGGCGATCTTCTCGCCGATCAGCCCGCGCGGCCGGAACAGCAGCGTCACGACCAGGATCAGGCCGATCAGCACCGCCTGCATCGCACCACTTTGCGCTTGAACGCTGGGCGGCACAAGTTTGGAGATGACGAAGCCCGATCCGGTCCATACCGCCCAGACGATCAGCGCGCCGAGAATCGCGCCGCGATTGTTGGCCGACCCGCCGACGATCAGCATGGTCCAGATCTGGAAGGTGACGATGGGCAGAAAGTCGAACGGGCTGACATAGCCGATGAAGCCGACATAGAGCGCGCCCGACAGCCCCATCAGCATGCAGCCCAGCACGAAGGCCTCCAGCCGCACGCGTACCGGGTTCTTGCCCAGCGAGGCGGCGGCGGTCTCGTCCTCTCGCACCGCCTTCAGCACCCGCCCCCAGGGCGCGCCGACGATGCGTTCGAGACCGACGAACACCAGCCCGGCCAGCACCGCGACCAGCGCGAGATAGATCAGGTTCTGCGCAAACGGTCCGTCGGCGAGCGCGCGCGAGGGGTTGGGGATCGAGATCAGGCCCAGCGTGCCGCCGGTGACGTATTCCCAGTTCACGCAGACCAGCTGGATGGTCACCGCGATGCCGAATGTGGCCACGGCCAGGAACTCGTCGCGCAGCCGCAGGGTGATCAGCCCGATCACGAGCGCGGCGAAGCCCGAGGCGAGCATCGCGCCGAGAAGCCCCACCGCGAAGGGCAGCTCGTACCCGCCCAGCACCGCCTCGCGCGAAGGGCCGGTCAGGATCGCCATGGTATAGGCGCCGATGGCGAGGAAACCGGCCACCCCGGCATTGAAAAGCCCGGTGAACCCCCATTGCAGGTTCAGCCCCAGCACCGCGACGGCGAAGATCAGCGCGACGATCAGGAAGAACACCAGATAGGCAACCAGACCGATCATCGCCGCTCTCCGAACAGCCCCTCGGGGCGGAAATAGAGCACGAGCAGGATCATCAGGAAGGGGACGGCCGGCTTGTAGGTGGTGGGGATGATCATCACCGAGAGATTCTCCGACAGCCCGACCGCCAGCCCGCCGATCACCGCGCCGTAGAGGCTGCCCGCGCCGCCGAGGATCGCCGCGGCAAAGAGTGGCAGCAGCAGCGAAAAGCCGAGCTCGGGGCGAAGCTGCACCGTCAGCCCGTACATCACCCCGGCCACAGCGGCGCAGGAGGCGCCGATGATCCACACCCACATCACGATGCGGCCGACATCGACGCCGCTGACCCGCGCCAGATCGGGGTTTTCTGCCACCGCGCGCATCGAGATGCCGGTGCGCGAGCGGGTGAGGAAGAGGTGCAGCGCGATCACCACCACCACGGTCAGCCCCAGCAGGAACACCTGATCGGGCATCACCCGCACCCCGCCCGGCAGCAGCATCGCGAATTGCAGCGCGCTGGAATAGTAGAGCGGCGCGGGACCGAAGATCAGCACCAACAGATGGCGCAGCAAGAGCGCGACGCCGAAGCTGGCAAAGACCATGGTCATGTGCCCGGCCATGCGGTTGAGGCGGGCAAAGACCAGATGATGCAGGGCGATGGCCAGCAGGCTGGTCAGCGCCGCAGTCACCAGCAGCGCGGCCAGCAGCGGCCAGCCGAAGGAGAACGGCGCGATCGGCGTGCCGTAACCGCCGCCGATGACCGCGGCCACGGCAAAGAAGATCACCGCGAAATAGGCGCCCCAGGTCAGCAGCTCGGAGTGCGAGAAATTGGCAAAGCGCAGGATCTTCATGGTGAAGCTGAGCCCGATGGCGCCCAGCGCCACGATCGCGCCGGACAAGAGCCCGTCGGCGATGTGCTGCAGGATCATGGCCGCAATCCCTCGCTGTCAGCCGGCCGCAGGCCAAGGAAGATGGCGCCGATCTCGGCATCGGCAAGCAGCGCGTCCGACGCGCCCTCGATACGGTTGACCCCCTCGGCCAGCACATAGCCGCGATCGGAATGACGCAGCGCGGCGCGGGCGTTCTGTTCGACCATCAGCACCGCCGCCCCGCCGCCGACCAGGCCGCGGATCAGCCCGAACAGCTCCTCGGCCGCCATCGGCGACAGCCCGGCGGTGGGCTCGTCGAGCAGGATCAGCCGCGGCGCGGTCATGAGCGCGCGGGCAATCGCCAGCATCTGGCGCTGGCCGCCCGACAGGATGCCCGCCTTCTGCCGGCGCCGCTCGGCCAGCATCGGATAGCGTGCCAGCGCCTCCTCGATCCGGGCGCGGGCCTGACGGCCGGGCAGGGTCACCCCGCCGAGGACCAGGTTTTCCTCGATCGAGAGCGTGGCGAAGACATTGTCGGTCTGGGGGACATAGGCCACCCCCGCCGCGGCCAGCAGATGCGCCGGCGTGCCCGTGGTCTCGCGCCCGTCGATGGCGATGCGGCCTGCGCTCACCTTCACCAGCCCGGCAATCGCCTTGATCAGCGTCGACTTGCCCGCTCCGTTGGGTCCGATGATGGCGACGATCTCGCCCGGCGCCACCTCGACCGAGACGCCGTGCAGGATCATCAGATCGGCGGTGTAACCGGCGACGATGCCCTCGGCCTGCAGCACCGGCGCGGTCATGGCAGATCGCCCAGATAGGCGTCGAGCACGCCGCGATCGGCCCGCGCGCCCGCCGCGTCGCCGGTGAAGATCAGCCTGCCCTGCGCCATCACCATGATCGGGTCGCAGACCGACATCACCACATCCATGTTGTGCTCGATGATGAGGAAGCTGTAACCCTCGGCATTCAGCGCCTCGATGCGGTCGACCAGATCGCGCATCAGCGCCGG